>JAKPZB010000004.1 GCA_029560215.1 Methanobacteriota archaeon
CCCAAGAAATATATACGTCCTCATAACTTAGGTGGCTTGAATCGAGGATAATTGGAGTGATTTAATGCAACCAGGACAGATGGCATATGACAGGGCCATAACGGTTTTTTCTCCTGATGGCCGACTTTTCCAGGTCGAGTACGCCCGCGAGGCGGTCAAGCGCGGCACCACCACCGTCGGACTGAAGTTCAAGGATGGCGTCGTCCTCATCGTCGACAAGAGGATCGCCAGCAGACTGATGGAGCCCAAGTCCATCGAGAAGATATTCCAGATCGATCACCACATCGGCTGCGCCACCTCCGGCCTGGTGGCCGACGCGCGCATTCTGGTGGACCAGGCCAGGGTACTGGCCCAGATTAACAAGATAACCTACGACGAGAGGGCCGGGGTGGAGGACCTGGTCAAGAGGATCTGCGACTACAAGCAGAACTACACCCAGTACGGCGGCGTGAGGCCTTTCGGCACCGCGCTTCTGGTGGCCGGGGTGGACGACCAGGGCGAGCATCTTTTCGAGACGGACCCTAGTGGAGCCCTCGTATCGTACAAGGCGGGAAGCATCGGGGCCGGCCGCAACGTGGTCATGGAGGTCTTCGAGGAGGACTACCAGGAAGGCATGTCCATGGAGGACGCGGTCACCCTCGGCCTCAAGGCCCTCAAGAAGGCCACCGAGGAAGAGAAGCTGAACCCCAAGGCAGTGGAGATCGGCGTGGTCCGCCACGGGGACAACTTCCGCCGCCTCGACGAGTCCGAGGTGGAAACCTTCATCGCCAAGGTCAACCAGGGGTAATCGGAGAAGTAGATGGTCGACCTGGAAGAGGCGATCGTGGCCCGCCTGGAATCCCACGGCGAGACGTTCGAGGTCCTCATCGACCCTAAGGTGGTCAACCACCTGAAGGAGGGCAAGGAGGTCGAGCTGATCGACTACATGGTCATCGACGAGATCTTCAAGAACGCTCACAAGGGGACCCGGGCCGCCGAGGACAAGCTGAAGGAGGTCTTCGGCACCCTCGACGCGGTGGAGATCGCCAAGGTGATCATTCTCAAGGGCGAGGTGCAGCTCACCGCCCAGCAGCGCAAGGAGATGCTGGAGAGCAAGCGGCTGCGCATCATCGCCACCATAGCCCGCAATGCCATTAACCCGCAGACCGGCGGCCCGCACACCCCGGCGCGGATCGAGATGGCCATGGAAGAGGCCAAGGTCCACATCGACCCCTTCAAGCCGGTGGACCTGCAGGTGCAGCAGGTACTGGACAAGCTGCGTCCGTTGATACCTATACGCTTCGACAAGGTGCGAATCGCCGTCAAGCTGAAGGCCGACGAGTATGGCCGCTGCTACGAGGACATGACGGAGATGGGGAAGATAATCAAGGAGGAGTGGCAGAAGAACGGGGACTGGATCGGTGTGGTCGAGATCCCGGCCGGCCTCCGCGATGACCTTTTCCACCGCCTGAACGCCAAGACCCACGGCACCGTGGAGACCAAGCAGCTGAAGTAATGACACATAACGTTCCAAGAGTGATAAAATGAACAAAGAGAGCATGACCAGAGAACTGGTGCTTCCCGGCGATCTTCTGGACGCTGGGGACATGAAGCCCGGCGAGGGGACCTATGTCCATGACGGCAAGATCTTCGCCGCGATGCTGGGCATCAAGAGCGTCAAGTCGAATTTCGTGAACGTCATCCCCCTGGGAGGCCGGTACATCCCGGCCCCTGGGGACATGATCATCGGCAAGGTCATCGACATCGGGCCTTCCAACTGGCTGGTGGATATATATTCGCCGTACCCGGCGCCCCTGCACGTGAACGAGGTTCCGTGGCGGGTGGAGTTCGGGGACACCGCCCGTTACCTGGGGGTGGGCGACACACTGCTGGCCAAGGTCCTTTCGGTCGACGAGACCAAGCGGGTGCAGGTGACCATGAAGGAGCAGGGGCTGCGCAAGCTGCAGGGAGGACAGATCGTAGAGATATCCCACAGCAAGGTGCCCAGGGTGATAGGCAAGAACGGCTCCATGATCCAGATGATCAAGACCTACACCAACTGCCGCATATTCATCGGACAGAACGGCAGGATATGGATGGACGGCAACATGGAGGACATGGTTCACGCCATGCGGGCCATAAAGATGATAGACGAGGGAGCGCAGACCCTGAAGCTGACCGAGCGGGTGAAGGAATTCCTGGAATCGGTATATCGCAAGGAAGAGTGAGGTGTTTTAAATGGGTGGAAATTCTGATATGAAGCTCATCGATGAAAACGGGATAAGGATAGACGGTCGGAAGGTTGATGAGCTCCGACCGATAAAGATCGAGGCCGGGGTGCTCAAGAGCGCCGACGGCTCTGCCTATGTGGAGATAGGGAAGAACAAGGTGTTGGCGGCCGTTTACGGCCCGAGGGAGTGCCACCCCCGGCACATGCAGAACCCGGCCAAGGCCATCGTCCAGTGCAAGTACAACATGATATCCTTCTCCGTCTCGGACCGCAAGCGGCCCGGGCCGGACCGCCGCTCGGTGGAGATATCCAAGCTTATCTCCGAGGCCATGGAGTACGTGGTCTTCACGGAGAACTACCCGAGGACGTCCATCGACGTCTACATAGAGGTGCTGCAGGCCAACGCCGGCACCAGATGCGCCGGGCTGACCGCGGCCGCGGTGGCCCTGGCCGACGCCGGGATACCGATGAAGGACATCGTCCCCGCCGTCGCCGTGGGCAAGGTCAACGACCAGGTGGTCCTCGACCTGAACAAGGAGGAGGACAACTACGGTCAGGCCGACCTGCCCATCGCCATGATACCCCGCACCGGCGAGGTGTTGCTGATGCAGATGGACGGACACCTTACCCAGGCCGAGTTCGACAAGGCCCTGGAGATGGGCGTCAAGGCCTGCCATGAGATCTACGAGCTGCAGAAGGACGCCCTGCGCCGCCGCTACGCCATCGTTAACGGCGAGACGGAGGAAGAGCCCAAGGAACCGGCCGAGGACGTCAACGAGGAGGCCTGAAGATGGCAAGATCCATAGTTTCCGAGATCAAGAGGGACCATATCCACAAGCTGATCGCCGACGGCAAGCGCGTCGACGGTCGGGCCTGGGACCAGGTCCGCGAGATATCTGTGCAGACCAACGTGGTGGAGACCGCCGAGGGTTCCTCCCGCGTCAAGATCGGCAACACCGAGGTCATCGTCGGTGTCAAGATGACCGTGGGAGAGCCGTTCGCGGACACCCCCAACAAGGGAGTGCTGTCCACCAACGCCGAGCTGATCCCCATGGCCTCCCCCAGCTTCGAGTCCGGACCCCCGGACGAGAACTCCATCGAGCTGGCCCGCGTGGTCGACCGTGGCATCAGGGAAAGCCAGATGATCGACCTGGAGAAGCTGTGCATCGAGCCGGGCAAGAAGGTCTGGATCAACTTCGTGGACATCTACGTCCTGGACTTCGACGGCAACCTCTTCGACGCCTGCAACTTGGGCGCCGTTACCGCCATCAAGAGCGCCATCGTCCCCGCCAAGGCCAATGGCCTGGGGGAGGACTATCCCATGCCCATCACCTGCACGCCCATCTCGGTCACCTCGGTGCAGATAGAAAACTCTATATTAGTTGACCCGACTCTCGACGAAGAAAAGGTCGCGGCAGCTAGGCTGACCGTTACCACTGATGACAATGGAGACCTGCGGGCCATGCAGAAAGGGCTCAGCGGGGCGCTCACGTTGGAACAGGTCAAGACGGCGATCGAGACCTCCCGCAGATTGGGCATCGAGATTAGAAAGCTGATCGGGTGATTGCAATGGCAAAGAGAACTGTGAAGGCCGGTAGCTCCGGAAGATTCGGAACCAGATACGGTGTGGTCGTCAGGAAGTTGACCAGGGACATCGAGAAATCCCAGAGGTCCAACTTCGAGTGCCCCAGCTGTCACCACATGAGCGTCAAGAGAGTAGCGTCGGGCATCTGGTCCTGCAGGCACTGCGAGGCCAAGTTCGCCGCCGCCTGCTACTCCCCCAAGACCAGGGAGGCCGTCTCCAAGGAGATCATGGCCGCCAACGCCAAGGAGTGAATGACTTGAATTACAAGTGCGCCCAGTGCGAGAAGACCACCCGCTCCAACCTCAATCAGGTCGGCATACAGTGCGAGAGCTGCGGCTCCAAGCTGTTCTACAAGGAGCGGCCCAACGTCAAGAAGGTCATAAAGGGTCGGTAGACATGTTCCGGGCCACCCTGGCGGTGACCTCGCCCTTCGCCTCTAACGTGGCGAGGGCGATCGGCCCGGAGGCCGGAAGAGAGATACCGCGCACCAGGGCCGAGGTCCGGTCGTCCGCGGGGTCCATGACCCTGACCTTGGACGCCGACGACCTTTCAGCCCTCAGGGCAGCTTTAAATTCCTACATCCGATGGATGAGCATAGCGGAAAAGATGAGTGAAACGGTCGGTGAAAACGATGGATGAGATCAGCCCCAAGCTTCAGAATCAGATCGCCCAGTTCCAGCAGCTGCAGCAGCAGCTTCAGACGGTCATGAGCCAGAAGATCAGGATGGACGCCATGCTGAAAGAGATGGAGATGACCATCGAGGAGCTCAAGAAGGCTCCGGCGGAGGCGACGGTATACAAGAGCGTCGGCTCCCTGATGATCAAGGTGGCGGACACCCCGGCCCTCCTGAAGGAGATCGAGGAGGACAAGGAGACCACCGAGATCCGGGTCAAGAGCCTGGACCGCCAGGAGAAGATGCTAAAGGAGAAGTTCCAGAGCGTCCAGGAGCAGCTGAACCGGGCCATCGGCCAGCAGCAGGGCGCCCCGCTCAACCTGGACCAGGGAGAGAACTGAGCTCTCTCGGCAAACCGCTTCCCTTTTACCTTATTCTAAGATAAATTGGATATAGCCAGGACACGTTCGCTGCCTTGGATGCTCGACGATATCATAACCAGGCTGTCCTCCTCGGACAAGATCATCCTGGTCCACGGCAACGCCGACCCTGACGCCCTGGGGAGCGCCTACGCCCTGGCGAAGGCCTTCCCGCCGGCGGACATACTTCCCGTGGAGGGGCTGGACCGGACCTCCAAGAACGTCTCGGCCCGCCTGGGCATGGAACTTCTGGTCCGTCCGGACCGCAGCTACCCCCTCATGGTCGTGCTGGACACCTCCTCGCCGGAACAACTGGGAAGCTATAGCCAGATGCAGGGCGAGATGATCATCATCGACCATCATTGCCCCACCAGCAAATGGGCTGAGCGCGGCACTTACCTGTGCGACGACAGCAAGCGCAGCTGCGCCGAGGTGGTCCTGGACATAATCGACCGCGCCGGAAAGCCGGTCAGCCGGGAGATGGCCCTGGGCCTTTGCGCCGGGATCCTGACCGACACCGGGCACTTCCGCTTCGCCAACCCCGATTCCCTGCGCGCCTTCGCCCGCCTGATCGAGACGGCCGGGGTGAACATGGAGGACGTTCTATCGCTGACGGACTCACCGACCGACATCTCCGAGCGGGTGGCGCAGATGAAGGGAGGGCAGCGCATGCGCTTCGAGCGGGTCGGCGATTACATCGTGGCGATCTCGCAGGGAAGCTCCTTCGAGTCGTCCGTCTGCAAATCGCTGCTCTCGCTGGGCGCGGACATAGCTTTCGTGGCCTCGCAGCGCGGCGAGGAGTTCCGTTTGAGCGCGCGGGCCAGGCAGGACCTGGTGCGGAAGGGTCTGCACTTAGGCCAGCTACTGGGCGACGTTGGCAACGAGACCGACAACGACGGCGGCGGACACGGGGGCGCGGCCGGACTGGTGGGGATCGGCGACGCCGAGGCCATCCTGAACATCTGCATGCAGAAGACCATGGCCTTCCTGCGCAAGCAGAAGTGAGCTCAGCGCAGCTTCTTGACCTCGGAGAGCACCTGCCTTATCCGCTCCAGGTTCTCCGGCTTGTTCTGGAAGTATTCCCTGGCCGGCGCCAAGATCTCGGCGAGGGCGGCGGCGGCGCCGTTCTTCAGGTCCATGGGATGCAGCTTTCCGGCCAGGTAGGTCCGTTCCAGCTCATCGTAGCTCTTGAACTCCAGGTTGCCGCCGAACTTCTCCGGACGCTCGAACCTCATGACGTCCATACTCTGGAAGATGACGTACTTGCAGATGCCCAGCACCGGGTTCCCCTCCGCCTCCGGGGGGCAGAAGGCCTTGCCCATCTTGCGCTTGATGTCCTCCGGCGAATCGTGGATGAGCAGGCTGCCCTCGGGATCGCTCTTGGACATCTTGGCGCTGACCGGGTCCATGCGGTTTCCGCCCTTAAGGCCGGGCAGCAGGGGGGTGTGCACGGCCACCGCCTTCTTCACGCCCATCTTCTCCGCCGCTTCGCGGGCCAGCATGTGCGCCCTGCGCTGATCGAGACCGGCGTAGGCCACGTCGACATCCATGAATATGAGGTCCGCGGCCTGCATCAGGGGGTACATGGTCTTGCTGGAGTCCACCTCGGCCTCGTCCTCGTTCCGGCCCATGATGGTCATGGCCCTCTTCACCCTTTGAAGCGAGGAGGCCTTTCCCACCTTCATGACCGTCTCCCAGTAATCGATGTCGTCCATGATCTCGGACGCCAGGCGGTATTCCACCTTGTCCCTGGGAAGACCGAGCGCCTCGAAACAGTCCTTCATGTACTCGGCGCACACGCGGATGTTGTCGATGTCCCCGCCCAGCTTGTCGTTGATGTAGGCGTGCCAATCGGCCAAGAAAACGATGAAGGTGAAGCCGGCGTCCACGAAGTCCTTCACCTTCTGGGCGGTGACCATCCAGCCTATGTGGACCAGCCCGGACGGCTCGAAGCCGATATAGCCTGTCGGGGAGTCCTTCTTCCGCAGGACCTCCATAAGGTCCTCCGGGGTGATTATCTCCTCGGTGTTCCGGGCTATTAGTGCGTACCGCTCCTCGACGTCCATGGTAACCGGTGTCGAATGCCGGACGGAATATTAAACAGATTTGCCTTCAACCTCGCAGCGTCCTGGCCAGCATCTCCGCCGCCGCATTCACCGTGTCGCTGACCATGGAGGTCGGGGGACAGTAGGCGTTCTCCATCCTTTCCACGAACTCCTGGACCGTGACGCCCTCCAGTATGACCGCGGTGATCCAGTTCACCCGTCCGGTGACGTCCTCTCCGCCCACGATCTGACCGCCGATGAGGCGTCCGCTATCGACGTCCGCTAAGAGCTTGACGGTCATGTCCTTCCCGTCGGGATAGTATCTGGCTCTGGACGACCCTTTGGCCACCGCCTCCGCCACCTTCACGCCATAGTACTCGGCGAGGGAGCGGGACATTCCGGTTCCGCCGACGTGCAGTCCGCCGACCACGCTCACGTAGGGGCTGGCCGTACCGGGGAAGGTGGCGCTGCCTCCGGCGGCCCTTATCCCGGCCACCCTTCCCTGCCGAACCGCGGTGGAGCCCAGCTGGCTCATGGTCGGGCCGGCCAGTACGGCGCTCTGGCACATGACCACGTCGCCGGCCAGGTAGACGTCCGGGACCAGTCGTCCCTTGCGGTAGGGCTGCAGGCTGGGACTGACCCTGACCGCTCCCAATGGGCCGATCTCCAGTCCCATCTGCTCCGGTATCTTGAGGTTGGCCCGCACCCCGGTGGCCATGATGACCATTTGGCACGGGATGTGGGTCTTGCCGGCGGCGACCCCGACGACCTTGTCCTCGCCCTCGATGCGGGTCAGCGGGGCGCCCAGGACGAACTTTATGCCGTGCGATTCGCAGTGCGATTGCACCAGTTGGGCCATGTCCTTGTCCATGATGCGGGGGACCACCTGTTCGAACATCTCCACGACCGTTACTTCCTTGCCTCTTTCCCGCAGCGCGATGGCCATCTCCAGACCGATAACGCCGGCCCCGGCCACCACCACCTGCTTGGTGTTCGGCAGCCAATCCATGATGGCCTGGCCGTCGGATATCCATCTTACCGGGAACACGCCCTTGAGCTCCCGGCCTTCGACGGGCGGCACGAAGACCGTTCCGCCGGTGGCTATGATCAATGAATCGTAATCGAAGCAGCGGCCGTCCTTGGCGTAGACCTTCTTCGCTTCGGCGTCCACCTTCTCCACCGAGGTCTTGACCAGGACCTCGATGCCTCGCTCCCGCCGGTAGAACTCGGGGGTGTGCATCACGATGCTGGGGAAGTCCCTGATCCTGCCTTCCACCACGAAGGGGATGGCGCAGGGCGAGTACGCCACGTGCTCGTCCTCGGTGATGAGGGTGATGTCCCCGGCCCCGTTCTCCCTGGCGGTGGAGGCCGCTGTCGTGCCGGCCGCGCCTCCCCCGATAACCACGATCTTCCTGGCCATGATGCCTCTCCAGGCCGCAAATCCTAAAGTGAGGATATAAAATGTTGCTAGCGTCCGGCGGAGCGCTCAAATAGTAAGGTACGTTTTGACCTTCATTCGCATGGAGGACGCATGAAGAGCATGGACCTTAACCGGCCGGTCACGGTCTGGAAGGAGGACGACGTGGTCGACGGGAGGAGGGAGAAGGCCCTGGTGGCCATCTTCCGCACCCGCGGCTGCCACTGGTCCCGCAAGGGCGGATGCTCCATGTGCGGTTACAACGTGGAAAGCCTGGAAGGCATCGGGCCGGAGGAGATCTCCGCTCAGCTCTCCGCGGTCCTGGAGAGGTACGAGGGCGAGCGGATGGTGAAGCTCTACAC
>JAKPZB010000016.1 GCA_029560215.1 Methanobacteriota archaeon
GGCGGGATTGACATGGGCGACTAAAAACTGGTCCACGATCTTGTGGGGATGATGGTGGTCGACTACCAGCATCTCCATTCCGTAGACCTGAGCCTGGCGCATGGCCGGTACATCCTCCTCCGTGGAGCCGTTGTCCATCAAGACGATGAGCGGCATCTTCTGGCCGTGCCTGGTCTGGTCCTCCAGGGCGTAGGTCAGATCCTTGGTCACATCCTCCAGCTCATAGAAGGGGGCCTTGCTGGGGGCGCGGCGATAGTTGTAGTACTCCGCATCCGGCCCCCCCACCTCCTTGATCAGAGGAAGGATGGCGTTTTCTATAGCCACCGCAGCGGTTATCCCGTCGGCATCGGCATGATGGCGGACCACAATGGGCTGGGACTTGAGCACCGCCCGGCGGATCTCCTTGGCCACCTGCTTCATGGCCGGCAGAAGGCGGGTCATGACCTCGCTTTCGACCAGAAACTCCGTTGCCGAAGGCTCGGCACGCTTGTCGATGGCCTGCTCGATCTTGTCTTTAACCGCGGAGGCCTCTCCGCCCCAGAGCCTCTTCATGGACTTGATCTCCACCTGGATCTGGTTGTTGCGCAAACTGACCTCGCCTATGACCCGCACAATCATCTCGCTGTCTATCTCCGGGTGAGCCCGGACGCCAGCCCGCTCGAAGGCGGCGCAGAAGACCAGGCCGCTGTCGTCGGCCACGGTGAATATGGTGGGCCCTCCCGTCTGCTTGACCTGGATCACCTCTCCCTTGATCATGATCTGCTTTCCCACCATCTTTGTCAGTTCGGCGGCCCGGTAGAGGGGCAGCTCCTTTTCCACCTCCACCGTGTTGTACTCCTTCAGCTCCGCCGGCTCCAGCTCAATGTTGCCGTTGGGCAGGATGTTTCGAACCGTTACGAATAGGGTGTCTCCCACCTCGGGACGGCTCTTGAGGTACTTGTTATGGGCCAGGCCCCGTACACACTCTGAGAGGTCCACAAAGGCCCCGAAGTTGGCCAGACCATTGACCCGGCCCTGATAGATCTCGCCGATGGCTATGTCCTTGGAGTCGCAGGCCGGATCCAGAATATGTACCAGAGGCTTC
>JAKPZB010000022.1 GCA_029560215.1 Methanobacteriota archaeon
ATCAACAACCCGTACTATACCAGCATGGGCGGTGTACTGTACGATGATGCGTTCACCGCCCTGATCAAATGCCCATCGGCCTTGGCCGGGGACGTGACCATACCGGATACCGTGATCTCTCTCCGTGATGGCTGCTTTGACGATTGTCGGTTCATAGAGAACCTGGTCATCGGCAGCGGGGTCACCGAGGTCGGAGATTACATGTTCGAGAGCGTTGACGAGCTCAAGACCGTGACCTTCGCCCAGAACAGCCAGCTGGACACCATCGGCGAGAAGGCGTTCGCCGAGTGCGAAATGCTGGAGTCTTTCGAAGTACCGACCGGATTGAAGACCATCGGCGACGGCGCCTTCCAGAGCTGCGTATCCATGACCGCGTTCGACCTTCCTTCTGGGCTCGAGAGAATAGGTAATGGTGCTTTCGCCGGCTGCACCTCCCTGGCCAACCTGACCGTCCCGGCCAGCGTGGAGGAGATCGGCCCATACGCCTTCGCCCAATGCGAAAGCCTGTCCTGGATCGACGTGGATCCCGATAACGGGTTCTTCCGCAGCATCGACGGGGTGCTGTACAACAAGACGGTCACAGTCCTCATGCAATGCCCGGCCGGAAAGACGGGAAACCTGACCATACCGGACAGCGTGACCGAGATCGCCATGCTCTCGGTGGCCGGATGCAGCATCACCGGCGTGAAGATCGGTGACGGTGTGGAGATAATAGGGATCTTGTCCTTCTTCAGCTGCACCATGTTGAGGACGGTGGAGATGGGTGACAGCGTGGAGGTGATTGGCATGTCCGCCTTCACCGGATGCAAGCTCCTTAGCTCGATCGAGATCCCCGCCAGTGTCAGGGTGATCCAGCTCAACGTCTTCGCCGACTGCCTGACGCTGGAGAACATAACCTTCTTAGGCTCCTCGGCCCAGATCGAGGTGGGAACGGATTGGATACTTCACACCCCGTCCGACCTGCGCGGCCACGCCCCGGCCGGGTCGGAGTTCCCCGGTCCCGGTACGACCTACTATGGTCTGCTGATGGGTGCGAACGTCGGTGTGGCGCCGCAGAAGGAGGACCGGACGGAAACGTATCTGCTGGTTATCATCGCCCTACTGGTGGCGGTGATCGCTCTGCTGGTCGTTCTGTTGGTGCTCAGGATGAAAAGAGGGTGATGGGACCACGATGTCAAGAAGGGGAAAAAGTGCAGGGGAAGGGATTTGAACCCTCGGACCACTAAGGACTAGACCCTGAATCTAGCGCCGTTGGCCAGGCTTGGCTACCCCTGCCTAGGATTAAGGCGAATGATATTTTGCTACTAATACCTTATGCCCCTCCACTGGGGGGATGCAGGGCGAACCAGTCGGTGGCCAGTATGGCCATCATCACGTCGTCGATGATGCGGCCGTTCTTGGTCCGGTACTGTTTCATCAATCCTTCGACCCGGAAACCGCACTTCTTGTAAGCTCGCTGCGCCCGATGGTTCTCGGAGTCGGTGATGAGGTCGACCCTCCGCATGCCCAGCTCCTCGAAGCAGTAGCGCAGGAGCGTGGTTATCGCGTCGCTGCCGTAACCCTTCCCCCAATGGTCCTTCTCGCCGATCATGATGCCGATGGTCGCCCGGCGGTACCTCCAGACCACCTCCTCCATGCCGATGTTGCCTATCGGCCGCCCCTCCTTGGTCAGGATGGTGAAGGTGGTCTTCCCCTCCCGCCGCAGCCGGTCCACCCATCCGTGCTCCATCTCCACGCTGAACGGGGGATCGGCCTTCAGCCACTGGGTGACCTCGGGGTCGTTGATCCATTTGACGTACATGAGAACGTAGGCTCTCTCAGCGGCCACCAGGTCCACCTTCTCCCCGCTCAGCATGGTCTGGCCTCCGCGGAAAGCAAGGATAGAAGCATCGAATCCTGCCATCTGCCGTCACCGAAATGGTCCTCCCTGAGCACGCCCTCCTTCTTGAACCCGACCTTGCGGAACAATGCTAGAACGCCCTCCTCCTTTACCGGGACCCTGGTCCATAACCGATGCAGACCCTGGGAGTTGAAGGCGTATCCAGCGGCCAGTATCAAGGCCTCGGTCGCCATATCATCGTCGACCTTCTCCCCCCAGAGCAAGGTCATCTGCGCCGAATCGCTCATCGGCTGGATATGGGCCAGCTCGATCAACCCCACCGGTCTCTCGGCATGCAGATCGACGATCACCAGGTCAAAGCGGGATGGCTGGGCCAAACGCTCCCTGATGAGGTCCTGGACCTGCTCCAGGCTGTAGGCGGGCTTCCAGATCTGTCGACCGGAGGCCTTGCGGACCCGCGGGTCGTTCAACCATTTGTAAAGAGCCAGTTCGTCAGTGGTCTGCAGGGGCACCAGCCCGACCGATTCCCCACCTAACATGAGGATTCGATTGCCAGACTAGGACATAATCCTATTGCCGCCGGGACGGAAAAATCGCAAAGATGATTTATGGGGAGC
This sequence comes from Methanobacteriota archaeon, assembly GCA_029560215.1. GTDB lineage: Archaea > Thermoplasmatota > Thermoplasmata > Methanomassiliicoccales > UBA472 > UBA472. The sequence continues at coordinate 2,458 of JAKPZB010000022.1, forward strand.
GGCATGGCCGAACATGGACCTGAGGATCGTGCTTTTGGGGCCTCCGGGATCGGGCAAGGGAACGCAGACCGAGAGGCTGGTAGCTGAGTTCGGTTTCACCAAGATATCCACCGGGGACCTGTTGCGCGAAGCCGTCCGGAACGGAACGGAACTGGGCGTCAAGGCCAAGGGGTTCATGGACGCTGGAAAGCTGGTGCCGGACGACCTGGTGGTCGGACTGATCAGGGAGAAGCTGAAGGGCCTGAAGGGCGGCGTGCTGCTGGACGGCTTCCCCCGCTCCCTGGAGCAGGCCCAGGCGCTGGACAAGTTCTTCAAGGTGGATTTGGCCGTCGACCTGGAGGTGGACCAGGAAGCGTTGATAAAGCGTCTCACCGAGAGGAGGTCCTGCCGGGCCTGCAACGCCGTGTTCCACCTGGAGTTCAACCCGCCGAAGAAGAAGGGCGTCTGCGACAAGTGCGGCGGCGAGCTGTACCAGAGGAGCGACGACACGGAAAAGGTGGTAAGGGAGCGCTTCACCACCTACACCGAGCGCACCGCCCCGCTGACCGAGTACTACCGCAAGAAAGGCGTGCTCAAGTCCGTGGACGGCATGGGCCCGATAGATGAGGTTTACAAGCGGATATCGGCGGTCATCAAGGCCGCCTGAACCATCTTCCTGCGAAAAGGTTAAGACCAGGGAGCATTTACCACCGTTCCGCACAGCCCCGTAGTGTAGCGGTCAATCATGCGGGACTCTGGATCCTGCGACGGCAGTTCGAATCTGCCCGGGGCTACTCCTTATCCTACGGCTCTTCCAGATGTTCCTCGCCCGAGCACAGGTCATGGAAGTACTTCTCGGCGTCCGGCGGTCCCCGGGAGATGACCACGTCGCCTGCCTCCAGAACCGCGTTCTTGTCCGGACCGTAGAGGTACTTGCGGTCCCTCTTTATCGCCACGATCCACATCCCGCTCTGACTGGCCAGTCTCATCTCTCCCAGGCTCTT
>JAKPZB010000057.1 GCA_029560215.1 Methanobacteriota archaeon
CGTACACCGCGATGCCCCCGGAGAGCCCGAGGGTTGCCACCAGCCGGTCGCCCTGGTCCACCAGGCTGAGCACCTTCCAGGTGTTGGAGGCCTCGACGTAATATCGCACCTCCACGTCGCTGGGGGAGATGTCCGGATGGGAGATGGACATCTTGATCTTGACGCCCCCCTCGCTGCGCAGGCCGATCACCCTGACCCCCATGTCATACTCCTCGCCGGAGGTCCAGACGACAGGGACCGGCAGATGCTCGTAGGTTCCGCCCAGGCCGTCGGTGGCTATGGCCACGATGGTCACGGAGGCCGCTGGCTCCTCCTCGGGCATCATGCGGTCATAGAGGGCGCCGGCCGCCAGATAGGCGGTGAAGACCACCACGGCGGTGATGGCTATCGCCAATAACCCTGACCAGAGTCCGCTCCTGCCCAATTCCGCACCTGCAAAGAAATCGTCCTTGGTCGGATATAATCCATTGCCTTACCGACAGGGGATGAAGTCCAACACCAGCCGCAGCGCCTGCTCGGTCGCTTGTGCTTTGATGCTCTTGCGATCCCCGTCGAAAAGATATTGGAACGCCGCCTGCTCCTTCTTCATGGCTATTCCGATGAAGACCAGCCCCACCGGCTTCTGCGGGGTCGCCCCGCCCGGCCCGGCGATGCCGGTGACGGATACGCCGATATCGGCGCCGAAGGCCTTGGCCACGCCGGAGGCCATCTCCCTGGCGCATTCCTCGCTCACTGCTCCGTGGATCTTGAGCGTCTCGTGCGATACGCCCAGGAACCTGACCTTGGAATCGTTGCTGTAGACCACCACTCCGCCCTTGAAATGTTCGGACGAGCCGGGAACGTCGGTGATGCGGTCGCAGATGCGTCCGCCGGTGCACGATTCCGCCACCGCCAGAGTGAGCCCGGCCTTGCCCAGCCTTCCGAGGATATCAGTCTCCAGCATCGGCCCCACCCTGGACCAGGTCCCGCAGGCGCTTCACCCCGTCGATGGAATCGATGACCTCGGCCACGGCGTTAGGAACGAACTTGCGCCAGTCGTCCCCCTCCACCATGCGCTTGCGGATCTCCGTGCCGGAGTACTGGGAACGGTTGAACATTGGCGAGGCGGAGACCTCGTATCCCGCCTCGGAGAAGAGCCTCTTGGTGAGGGGGTTGTTGGTGTACACCCTCTCGAACGGAGGTACCATGGAGCGCACGTGGGAGACCCAAACGCCGTACTGATTGATGTCCACGATGGGCACCAGGAAGAAGTCCTTGATGCCGTCCGCGCGCAGGGCGCGGGAGATCATGAGATGACGTTCCCCGGCGGTGAACGGATTGTCGAAGGTGTGCGATATCTGCGCGCTGCCGATGCCGATGATGAGCTCGTCGCACTCCTTGGCTATCTTCCTTACCACCTCCAGGTGACCGAGGTGGAAGGGCTGGAAACGTCCGATGAGAAGGCAGTCCACGCGCTTTACGTCGCTCATAACCTCACGTCAATCCGGTTCTGCCGATAAAACCCTTGTCATGGAAAAATAAGGGGTTTACTGGGTGATCGGTTTCGCCGCCGGCTTCAGGGGGGCGCTGACCAGGGCGGCCAGCTTCTGCAGCAGTCCGTCCTTCTTGCTCCCGCTGACCAGAGCGTGGGAGAGCACCTCGCCCATGTTGGTCACCGGCACGATCTCGATCTTGCCGATGTAGCGCTCCTCGAGCACCACGTCGAACTGGTTGGACTTGGGGATCAGGACTTTCTTCAGTCCGGATTCGGCCGCCGCCTCGATCTTGGCGGTGACCCCGCCGACCGGCAGCACCTGGCCCCGGACGCTCAGCGAACCGGTCATGGCCACCGTCTGGTCGACCGGCACGTCCTCCAGGGCGGAGATGACCGCCGTGGCGATGGAGATGGAGGCGGAATCGCCTTCCACGCCGTCGTAGGTCCCCACGAACTGCACGTGCACGTCGTGGTTGCTGATGTCCTCGCCGGTGTACTTCTTGATGATGGCCGAGACGTTCTGCACCGCTTCCTTGGCGATCTCCCCGAGCTTCCCGGTGGCGATGATCTGTCCACCGTTCTTGGTCTGGGCCGGGGTGACCTCGGCCACGATGGGCAGGACGATGCCGGACAGCTCGGACATGCTGCTGGCGGAGTTCATGGCCGCCAGACCGTTGACCACACCGACCGCCCCGCCCTCGGTATTGAAGGTAGGGTAGAGCTTGTGGGCCTGGATGTAGCGGTCCACGATCTGCTGCTCCAGCGACCGGGCGACCTTCTTTGCTTTTATTACGTGCTCCTGGGTGACGATGGGCGCGGACTCCTCGCGGGCCATGTCGCCGGCGACGCGGATGAGACCGCCGAGCTCCCTTAGTCGGAGGGTCAGCTGACCGCGCCTTCCGGCGCGCCTCTGGGCCTCCTTGATTATCTCCATGACCGCCTTCTTCTCGAAGTGGGGGATCTTCTTGTCCTTGGCGACCTCTTGGGCGACGAAGCGCACCAGCTTGGTGCGGTTGTCCTCGGTGTCGTCCATGGTGGAGCGCATGTACACTTCGTAACCGTAACCGCGGATGCGGGAGCGGAGAGCGGGGTGCATGCCCTGGATGGCGTCCATGTTGCCCGCGCATACCAGTATGAAGTCGCACGGGACAGCTTCCGACTTGACCATGGCCCCGGAGCTGCGCTCCGACTGGCCGGTGATGCTGAACTTGCCCTCCTGGAGCGCGGTCAGCAGCGACTGCTGGGATTCCATCCTCAGCATGTTGATCTCGTCCACGAACAGGACGCCCTTGGACGCCTTGTGGATGGCGCCCACTTCAAGGCGCTCGTGGGCCGGGGTCTCCAGGCCTCCGGACTGGAACGGGTCGTGCTTGACGTCGCCCAGCAGCGCGCCGGCGTGGGCGCCGGTGGCGTCGATGAACGGAATGGTCGCCCCTTCCTCGTGGGTGATCAGCAGCTTGGGGACCATGTAGTTCTCCTGGCGCTGACCGACGTAGCGGGTGGCGAAGAATATCATGGCCGCGGCCATGATGCCGAACAGCAGGATCATGGGGTCCTGCGCCTGCCAGAACAGGATGACCGTGAGGACCATCACCATCATGACGATGGCGGTGATCATCGAGGACTTCTGGGACTTGCGGGCCATGGCCTCCTTCTTTTGAGCGGAGACGATCTCCTTGCCCTTTCCGGCCGGTACCGTCCGGATGCGGGGCTCGTTGGGATCGTCGGCGTTGTGGTAGGCGACGACGTCCTGCAGCTCGTCCTTGGGGAGGTACTCGGTCATGGACTTGGCCAGCATCGATTTGCCGGTACCAGGCTCTCCGATGAGCATGACATGGCGCTTCTGCTCGGCCGCCTTCTTGACGACCTCCACGGCGGAGTCCTGACCGATGACCTGGTCGGAAAGCTTCTCCGGGATCTTGATGTCGGCGGTGGTCGTGAACGACTGGCTCTCCATCCAGGTCTCCACGTCCGGAATGTTCACCGCCTTATCCTTGACTTCCTCTTCCATGCTTCACCTTGTCTCAAAACCATCCCATGCAAGCACTGCTATATAAATGAATTCCTCGCAATCAGCGGAACGCGCGTAAGGCCAGCAATCAATTATTATGGACACCGTGACCCACCGGTCTTTGTTAATATCATTCTGGTGTTGGTTTTTGTTTTTTCTGGCCCCCCATCGATCCCCCATGAAATTGGCCATTATTCATTTTCCGGAATTGAATTGATCATTCCCCATATTGAAAAACGGGTGATTCAGTTAGTTATCAGTGATAATTATTTTAGCCATCTTGAAACAGTACTAATTATCAGTGATAACTATTTATACATATCACCATATAATGATAATTGTTCACATGATCGGTAAGATCGAGGACAAGGTCATCGAGATGGTCGTCAACGCCAAGGGCGGATGGATACCTAGCGAGATCTCCGAGCTTGGTCTGACTCCAGACCTGACCTTTGAGGATGGAGATACGCTCATCATCGTTGAGACCGCCGCAAGAGGTGATGCTCAATCCTTGGCGCGCCTTTCGCTTTACGACAGACTGGTAAAAAAAAGAGGGCGAGAGGTGGTATTGATACTGGCCGCCAATAGCTTCAGCGATCGAGTGCTCGATCTGGCGGACCGTTCCGGCATACGGACCGTGATGCTGCCAAGGGGATCCCTGCCGCCGAGGAAAGATGATGATCGGGTCAAGGGAGGGGTGAAACTGACCTCGGAGAAAGCGTGGCGGGTGGTGAGCGGACTCCTAAAGGACCAGCCTACATCCATAAGGAGCATCTCCATTCGGGAAAGGGTTTCCTATGGTTGGGCGCACACCGTTTGCAAGCACCTGCTGAATCAAGGAATGGCCCGAAGAAACGGCAATCTGGTGGAAGTGACCGATGTCGACCGATTGATGAACGGCGCGGCCTGGGAGCGGCCGTTGCTTGGTCTCAGGTCCATAGAGATTCGGACGGAGATTACGGAGGCGTTCGCCTGCGCTGTCGAGATGGAGAGGACAATGAACGCGGCGGGATTCGATCATTCGTTCACCGGGTTCCTCGCGGGATCCCTATTCACCGGGATGGCTGTCAGATACGACCGTGTCCAGGTCTACGTGGACGAGGCCGAGTTCGATTTTCTGAAGGACATATATTCGCGCAATGATGGAAAAGGGGTGGTCATTCAACTCCTGTGCCCGGACCGGGATGTGATCACCGGTTCCCGGGTCGTGGAAGGCCTGCGGTTGGCATCTCCCGGACAGACCCTCCTGGACCTGGCCGGCCTGGGAACGGGCGGAATGGAACTTCGCCGGGCACTGCTGAGGGAATATGCCCGCCTATGACCCGAACCCGGTGATAGCCTCCTCCTTGGAGGAACTTAGGTACATTTCGCGTCTTATTGCAGAATACGAGGACCACGAGCGTCCCAGGACCGTGCTCATCGGAGGATGGGCGGTCCACTCCTACAACGCCTGGTATGGTTCAATAGACATCGATCTGATAACCGATTCCAGGGGAAAGAAGAGGGTCGTCGACCGCCTGGTCGGGGAACGAGGGTTCGTTCATCGTCGAGGCGTTGACGACACGCGGAGCATAATTAAGGAGGTCTCACCAGGCAGAGCCGTGATCCTCGACCTGGGGCGCCGAGACATCCATGACCCTTTCGAAGGCGGCGTTGGCAGCCTGAAATATGGACTGCTTGATGGCCGGACGGTATGGAGAGAGGTGGCCCCCGAAACCATGATGCCCGTTCCCGACCGGACCCTTCTCCTCGTTTTAAAAATGAAGGCCTCGTGGGACAGACGGTACAGGATTGTGAACGGCACTTCACATGACCCGGAATGGGAGAGGGGGAAACTGGTCAAGGACCGTGGCGACATCTTCTCGCTCCTGGACCCGGCACACGGCGGCAGGGATGTGCGACTGGATGTGTTGGCCGATGATCTTGCTGAATTCCCTTTCCTTAAGGTCAGCCTCCTTCAGGCCTTGGAGGACCCGGAGGCGTTTCTGATGTATGGTAAGATCGAACGTGATGGGGTGCGGGACCTGATCTCCCGCTTGAAGGCATATTTGGAATGAACTTTCGCTGAGATCGTTGCAAACAGTATTAACCCAGGCGTCCATCCCCCATTGCCCATGTCCGACTGGAAGAGCTTGCTGCCGCCAAAGGTGCTGGAGATAATGGCGGAGGACGGGATCACCTCGCTGTATCCGCCGCAGGAGAAGGCGGTGCCGCTGGTCCTCAAGGGCAAGAACCTGGTCCTGGCGGTGCCGACCGCCTCCGGCAAATCGCTGGTGGCCTACCTGGCGGCGGTGAAGAGGGTGCTGCACGACCACGGTAAGGTATTGTACATCGTCCCATTGCGCGCTCTGGCGGCGGAGAAGCTGGAGGACCTGCAGAAGTTCGAACGGCTGGGCATCCGGGTGGGCATGTCCATCGGAGATTATGATGACTCCGACCGCCACATAGACGAACTGGACATACTGGTGGCGACGTCCGAGAAGGCCGACGCCATCATGCGCCACCGCTCCGAATGGGTGCGCTCCATGTCCCTGGTCATCGCGGATGAAGTGCACTTAATGAACGACCCCGGGCGGGGGCCGACCCTGGAGATCACGCTCACAAAACTGAGGATGCTGAACCCGAACGTCCAGGTGATCGCGCTCTCCGCCACCGTGGGCAACAGCAAGGAGATGGCCGAGTGGCTGGGGGCGGAGCACATCGCCATGGAGTGGCGGCCGGTGAAGCTCAAGGAGGGGGTTTACCTCGAGGACACCATCAACTTCACCGACAACTCCCGGCGGAAAGTGAAGCAGCTGGACGATCCGGTGTGGTCGCTGGTCAAGGACACCATGGACGAGGGCGGACAGGCGCTGGTCTTCGTCAACACCCGGAAATCCACGGAGACCCTGGCCGGGCGCTTCGCCCGGCAGGTCAAGGACAGGCCGGACGAGGCGTTCGTCAAGGAACTTGACGAGGGGTTCCAGGACGAGCACACCTCTTTGGGCCTATCGCTGAAGGACTGCATGAAGCACGGCATGGCCTTCCATAACGCCGCCCTGAGCAACGAGCACCGTCGTCTGGTCGAGAGGTCCTTCAAGGCCGGGAAGATCAAGTGCATCGTGGCCACGCCCACCCTGGCCGCCGGCATCAACCTGCCCGCCAGGCGCGTGATCGTCCGCGACGTCAACCGCTTCGATGACGGCGGATACGTTCCGCTGCCGGTTATGGAGGTGAAGCAGATGTGCGGCCGGGCCGGCCGTCCGCGGTACGACCCGTACGGCGAGGCGGTGCTTCTGGCGAAGACGGTCGACCAGAGCCACATGCTCTTCGAGAACTACCTTCTGGGCGAACCGGAGGACGTGGAGTCGAAGGTGGGCAACGAGAAGGTGCTGAGGGCGCATGTGCTGGCGCTGATCGCCACGGACACCGCGAACACCCGTGCGGCCATATTGGACTTCCTGCGCCGGACGTTCTACGCGCATCAGCGCGGGGAGCAGGGCATGGAGGAAGCGGTCGATAACATCGTGCGCTTCCTCTGGGAGGAGGGCATGGTGCGCTGCCCGGGCACGGAGATGCTGGCCCTGGAGCCGGAAGCCGATCTCAAGGGAACCTTCTTTGGCAAGCGCGTCTCCGATCTGTACATCGATCCGATGTCGGCCGTGAAGCTGAGGGACGGCCTGCTGGCCTACGTTCCCGGGGAGAAGACCCTGGGCTTCCTGCACGCGGTGTGCTCCACGCCTGACATGATGACCCTGTTCCTGAAGCGGGACGATTTCGAGAATATGACGGAGGTCGTGCTGGACCGCAAGGATGAGATGCTCTTCATGGTGCCGGACATGGAAACTCCGGACTACGAGTACTTCCTGGCCGAGTTGAAAACGGCGCTGGTGCTGGACTCCTGGATAGCCGAGAAGGAAGAGGAGGACATTTTCCGGGCCTTCGGCACTGGGCCGGGGGACATACACAACAAGGTGGAGATCGGGGAATGGCTTCTCTATTCTATGAGGGAGCTGTCCAACATCTTCAACAAGGACTGCTATCCGATCCTGACCAAGCTCATGACCCGTATGCGTTACGGGGTGCGAGAGGACCTTTTGGAGCTGGTGGAGCTGAAGGGCGTCGGCCGGGCCCGCGCCCGCTCCCTGCACAAGAGAAGCCTCACCACCTGGGAGAAGCTGCGGGAGGCGGACGTGCACGATATATCCTCGGTCATCGGCATCGGGGACGTCCTGGCGGAAAGGATAAAGAGGCAGGTCGACCCGGGGTTCGTGCCGAATAAGAGCGCCAAGCCCCGTCCGGCGAAGGGATCGGAACCTCCGGTCAGGAAGGAACCGAAAGAAGTGCCGAAGAAGGGACAGACCAAGCTGGTGGACTTCTAATCCCCGGACGTCAGGCGCCGGAGGGTCTCCATGGCCACGTCCCTTCTCTGGTCGAGCATGATCCTCATGAAGAGCTCGATCATCCCTTTAGCGTCGCCATCGTCGCCTTTCATCAGAGCCCGCAGGTACCTTTCCCGCTCCCCGCTGAGGAACGGGACGCGGGGAAATCCGTTGGCCTCGAGCATCATGTTGAACACCTCGCGCCCGACGCGTCCGTTGCCGTCGGTGAAGGGATGGATGCGCTCGAAGCGGTGGTGGAAGATCACGGCGGAAAAGAAGGGATGCATTCCATCTTCCATCGAACCATAATGTTCGGCGAGGGCCGCGGACAGCTCCTCTTCGATGAGAACGGAGGGGGCGAGCAGCAGGTCCCGACCGATGATGCCGATGTCGTCCGTGCGGCGGAAGGTTCCAGCCGAACCATCGATGTTGGACATCGCCAGGGAGTGTATCCTCTTGATCGTGGATATGTTGATCCGCCCCCGGTGCCCTTCCCGGAACGCTCGGACGGCCCTGAAATTCTGCACCTCGTTGATCTCCCTGAGAGAGCGACCCTCGGGGACCATGCCTTCCTGCAGGAGCAGACGCGTCTCCTGCAAGGTCAGTGTGTTTCCCTCGATCCCGGTGCTGCCGTTGACGTAACGCAGCTCGAGAGCTTCCTCTCCCTCTCGCAGCTCGTCCGGACGGAGGTGGTCCTGAAAAAAGCGATGAAGGAAGCGAAAGCGCTCCAGCATGTGAACGACGATCTTCCCTTCCTCCCCATCGAACGGTTGGCAGGCGTAACGGGAAACGCTCAGCTCGGTCCTTTTTTCCAGGGCTTTGCGCTCCAGCTCGTAAGCGGTAGCGACAAGGGCCTTCTCCAGCTCCTCGAGCGACGGCTCCTCGGTGCCCAGGTACTTGGTGACCTTCGCCTTCCTGTCGCCGACGCGCACGTCCTTGGCCAGGAAGAACTGGAGCTGACCTTTGCTCCTTCTACGCTCCAATCTCGCCCGGGCGCTCACGTTGAACATAATGTAATGGCAGATATATGATAATATAATAAATTGCCATTACATGAATATTAATTTTGGCAGGCTTGCGAATCGGGCATGACATTGATCATGGAAAATCAGGATGATAATTTCCTTCGTTCATCATCTTCAATCTCCACAATATGGAGGGGTGCGAACAGAGTTCCTTGTGGACCGGCATCCCTTTGAACAATAGCTCCTGGTCCAGACGTTTTTCCGAATACATCGCATCGAAGAATTCCCACTCCTCCTGCGATAATGCCAATACGTTCTTGGCCAATGACAGGGCGCCTTCTCTCATCGCCGTCGTATCAACGGGCGATCGGGAGCGGGGTAACATTGGTAACAGATTGTTCTGTATTTCCTTATCTGTCACACCTTCCACCTCCTTCGTTCCCATGGCCCGGGCGTCACCATACATCGAAAGGTAGAAAAGTGAAATCTTGCGGAAAAGGTCCCCATCGATTTTTTGGACCGCGTGAAAGATCAGATTCGCATCATAAACATCCCGTGGCGTCCCGCGAATTATCAATGCGCGAAGTTTACCTGCGAACAGCTCTTCCGATCGGTAGGAAAGTACCTTCACCGACCCTAGGTCATCGAAAGGATGTACCAGGTCCCCCCAGACCGTTCCAGCAACAGGCATCCTTTCCAGGTAATTGATCTCCAATTTAAGGTGGTCGGCACCTCCCCCGCAGTTCCTGAAATGGATATCGAACTGTTCTCCAGCATACTTTGACACCGGCGGATCGACCCTGTAATCCAGGTCCTTGAAAAGGAGAAGCAATGCGTCCCTTATCTCTGCCCTGTCCTTCTGCATCACTGACTGGTCGAGGTGCCCGATATAGTTGAGATCGATATCCACAGATAACCGCCTGAACCCGAAAACAAGACCCTGGATAGCCGTGCCTCCCTTCAAGGCCAGTCGGTCGGACAGTTCCGGAATCGCTTGAATCCGATCGAGGATCTGCATGAGCCGGTAAACTTTCTCCAAGGAATCCGATTTGAATCCGGTTTGACCGGTCATGCGTGAGAAATAAAGCTTACCAGGCACATTAGGCAAAACGCACCATCTCCTCGAAGTTGCGGGGGATCAGAACGTTCCATTCCTTCACCAGGCGCCCATTCCTCTTTTTTCCTGGCACAAGGTAGCAGGGATGGGGTCCGACATTGGCCTTCAAGGATTCCAAAAGGCCGTCTGAAACCCTGACCTTGTTCCTTAGATGAGAGAGGACAAAACCGGCCTTTTGATACAACCCCTTCTCATCGAACAACACCAGATAATCCATCAGCTTTTTTGGGTCCAGCAAAGCGAATGACTCCATACTTTTCAGATACTCCTCCAGCCCACCGCACAGGTCCGGCCGACGGATGCAGTCCAGGAAGGTCCGCTCCCGGTCGGTGACCGTCATGAGATGGTCTCCCCGATACTGCGTGGCGATTCCGAACAGCTTGGAGGCCAGCACGGGTCGGTAAAGGATTCCCTGGAACTCGAAGGGCTTGGACCTTTTTGGCGAAAGATAATAGACGGTCGTAAACTGGGAGTTGGCCGCGCCATGAAGCTCCAAGGCGCTGTGGAAGGCCAATGCGCCAGTCCTGTCCATGGCCTTGTCGAACAGGAGATAGCGATCGAACTCGTAGTATGAGCCTGCGCGTTCCGGGGGCACGGCGGCGTAAAGCCCCTCCCGAACCCTGATCAGGTTACCTTTGGCGGTCAAACGCCATAGGGCCATCCTTGCCGCGCTCTCCTTACCAGTGATGTTCAGGGCGTCGTTCACGGTGATGTACTGCTGGCGAAGGGCGGTCAGGTAGATCTCCCTCTGTCCGCAACGCTTCTGTTCATCGGTCGTGATGTTTGGTTCGTCCTCGAACATAAAAGGACATGCGCTTCGATAGGTCATATATTTTACTATTTTAGCTCTGTATCTACTATTTTGTATATTTTCAGAACACTTTAACAAATAAAAGCAATTTATGTCATGTCTTCATCCGACCTCTTCCGATGCACGATAGAACCTGATGTGGCAAGTTCATTGCGTTTGCAGTAACCCTTCGAAAGGAACGGAATGCCTCGTTCCAAAGCATCTATGGTCGACGTCAGAAATCGGTTATGGCCCTGGTCACGTAGAACGTGCCATCCTTGAAGTAGAAGGAGAAGTAGCTGGAACTGTGGTCCGTCTCCCTCATCTTCACCACGCGCAGTCGGCGCTGCACTTCGATCTCTCCAACTTCCACCATCTTCAGGTGGATGATGCCGTCCGCCAGGAAATCCGTGTCGCCGGAACCGTAGTACTGGTACTGCCCGACGGGCATCTCGGCGATCATGAAGGTGGTAACTTCCGTGGAGCGCAGCCACTCGAACAGCCGGAAGATCTCCTCCCGAGGCTGCTCGAACTTGGCGATCAGCTCCAGAGCGCCCAGCGAGTCGATGACCAGGATGTCGTAGTTCATGCGCTTCTTGCTCTCTTCCACGGCGAAGCGGAAGGTGTCGAACCACCCGCCGGACTGGGCCTGCAGGCGTATCTCGCCCAGATCAAGAACTTCAACAAGACCCTCGGGGTTCCCGGGCATGTGCAGGTAGTCCATCTGGCGCAGGAGCGAGGGCTTGTTCTGCTCCAGGGAGATGTACAAGGCCTTGATGCCTTCCTTCACCGCGTTCATGTGCAGAATGTAGTACGCCAGAGAGGACTTCATGGTGCCCGCGGCTCCGGATACCATGATGATGTTACCCTTCGGTATGCCGCCGGACAGGTTCTCGTCCAAGCCGTTCACGAAGGTCTTGATCCTCGCCCTCTCCATCTTCTCTCCTGCACCCATATATGCTTTCGACGATATATATTGATGCGACCTCAGTTGGCGATGGCCCGGCGCACCGCTTCCGCCGTCGCCTCGGTCTTGATTGGCTTGCCGCAGTTGGACATGACGGTGTCCGGGTCCTTCAGCACGTGGCCGGTGCACACGCAGACCACCCGCTCGCGGCGGGATACCTTCCCGTCGTCCAGCAGGCGCTTTAGGCCGGCGAGGGAAGCGGCGGACGCCGGCTCCACGCCCACCCCTTCCTTGCGTCCGAGCAGGAACTGAGCGTCGATGATCTCCCGGTCGGAGACGGCGGTCATCACCCCGCCCGTGTCGTACACCGCCTTCAGCGCCTTCTTTCCGGAGGCGGGGTTGCCTATGCGTATGGCCGTGGCGATGGTCTCGGGGTCCTTAACCGGCCGGAAGTCCTCCTGCCCGTGGGCGAAGGAATTGACCAGGGGAGCGCTCCCCCCGGCCTGAACGCCGGTGAAGATGGGCATCTTTTCTATCCAGCCCAGCTCGAACCACTCCTTGAGGGCCTTGTAGCCAGCCCAGATGTTGGCGGCGTTGCCCACCGGGTAGATGATGCGATCGGGAACCTGGAACTTCAGCTGGTCGATGATCTCGAAGCACAGCGTCTTCTGCCCTTCCGGTCGGAACGGGTTCACGGAGTTCAGCATGTACAGGTCCCCGGCGTGCGCCAGGTCCTTCACCACCCGCAGAGCGTCGTCGAAGTTGCCGTCGATGGTTATTACCTTGGCCCCGAAGAACATGGCCTGGGCCAGCTTCCCGGAGGCCACCTTTCCCGATGGTAAAAGAACCACGCACTTCAGCCCGGCCTTGGCCGCGTAGGCGGCGAGCGAGGCGGAGGTGTTGCCGGTGGAGGCGCACCCGACCACCTTGCAGCCCAGCTCCACCGCCTTGGTCACGCCTACGGTCATCCCGCGGTCCTTGAAGGAGCCGGTGGGGTTCGCCCCTTCGAACTTGACGTGAAGCTCGCGAACGCCGTACTCCTCGGCCAGCTTCTCGCAGTTATAGAGCGGCGTGCCGCCCTCCTGCAGGGTGACCGGCTCCGAACAGATGGGCAGGAAGTGCTCGTACCTCCAGACCCCCAACGGACGGGAGCTCAGGTCCTCCGGGGACGTCCCCTCCAGGTGTGTGAGGTCCATCTCCACCGTCAGGCTGCCATGGCAGCTCGGGCAGGCGTCCAGGAAGTGGTTGTCGATCTCCTTCCCGCATTCCCAGCATTTGACGACGTATCTCATGGTACCACCCGGCTGCAGCCGGCGCCCCACGTGGTGTTCCAGCAGAAGCATTCCACCCCGTGGCCGTCGTAGAAGTCCTGCACGGCCTTGGCGATGACCAGCCCGTCGGCCTTGCTTCTGTCGAAGAAGGCGGCGATGCAGGGTCCCGAACCGCCCAGGAAGGAGGCGAAGGCCCCGGCGTCCACCGCCGCCTTCTCGGCGTCCTTGAGGAACGGGACGAGCGGCGCCCGGGCCGGCTCCACGATGATGTCGTTGATGGAACGGGCTATCAGGTCCAGATCGCCGATGGCCATTCCCGCCACCAGCGCGGAGGCGTGACCGACCTGGTGTATGACGTCGGGCATCGGAACGGTCTTGGGCACCTTTTTGCGGGCCTCGCGGGTGGGGACGGCGAACTCCGGCAGGCACGCGACAATCCCCAGGTCCTTCGGGGGCGTCAGACGAACCACGTCCATCGGCTCGTAGGAGCGGATGACGGTGAATCCGCCCATCAGCGCCGGGGCGGCGTTGTCGGCGTGACGGCTTCCCGAGGACGCTTCCTCGCCGTACGAGGCGCAGCAGATCAGCTGGTTCATGTCCAAGGGTTTGTCAAGCAGAAGGTTCGCGGCGTAGGCGCCCCCGGCGGCCGAGGCCCCGGACGAACCCATGCCGGACGCCGGGCGTATCCCCTTGTTGATCTTCATGGCGATGCCGAAGTCGGCGCCGGCCACCTTGAGCACCTTGTTGGCCGCCACGGCCGCGGTGTTCTTGGTGTTGTCCAGGGTAACGGCGTAAGCGCCGATGCCCACGATGGACTCGACGTGAACGCCAGGCTCGCTGGTCTTTCGAACCTCGATGCGGTCGCTGGGCTCCTCTAAGGCGATGCCGAAGACGTCGAAGCCGGGCCCGACGTTGGCTATGGTGGAAGGCGCTCTCACGATGGCGCGGTCTAAGGACATGATGAGATCTCCGTCAAATGACTGGTCATGACCACCATGACCTGAACTCGTTTAAATGTTTTCAGAGCCACGCCCTTTCAGCTCGATGAGGGTGGGCCGGTCTCCGTTAGCGTGCGTCCTGCGGATGATAACGTTTATTCCCCCCTTCCCCGTTGAAGGGGGCATGACCGTCCGTTGCGCCGGGGCCTGGATAGAGAAAGGGGAAAGCAACGCCCTGCTGAGACGAGCCTCGGAGCTGGAGACGGAGGTGGTCCTGATGGACGCCGACAAGGTCTGCGGCGTCGGTCATCTGGAATCGGCGGTGTTCCACGCCCGGAGGGCGTTCGAGCGGGGCGCCAACGCCTCCAACACCCTGGGCATGGAAGTTATCCTCTACGCTTCCGGAGAGCGCCAGATCTCCAAGGCCAAGAAGAAGATGGGGCTGCATCAGGGGACAGAGAGGGTGGCCGTAGTGGTACTAGAACCCCGGGAGGCCGATATCGACAAGGTCCTGAAGGAACTGAACATCCATCGGGACGACTCCTTGCTGGACTGTTCCCGGGAGAAGGGCGAGGCCTTCGGAATCGACGCCAATGAAATGAAGGCCGCGGGCGAGGAGATGCTTGTTGATCTCGTAATGGAAAAGGTGGCCTTCGTGGAAATTCTCAAACGCTGACATTCAGGCAAACCATTTAATTGTCGGCGGCCCATATATTCAAGCCAGAATTCACAGGTGGATCACGAGTTGCCGGGAGATTACGTCAAGCAGCTTCAACTGGCCAAGCAACTGGAGCAGAAGGCCAGGGAGGCGGCCCGGGGTCGCGAGACGGCGGAGGACAAGATAGAGGAAGCCACAGCCCTGCTCTCCAAGGTCAAGGAGATGCAGGCCTATTCCGCCGAAACGGAGAAGCTTTTGACGCTGGCCAACCAGAGCTACTCGGACAAGGACTACAAGGACGCGCTGTCATACGCGGTCAAAAGCGTCGAGGCGTCCGTCCGCGCCCGCAAGGAACGGCTGCGGGAGATGCTCCGCGAGGCCCGGTCGCTGCTGGAAAGGGTGTCCGAGCTGGGCAAGGCCGAGGCGGATACGGAAAAGGCCTTGAAGAAGGCTTCCGAGGCGATCGACTCCGGGGATCTGGACGAGGCGTTCGCCTTGAGCAAGGAGGCCTGGGACGTTTCCGAACGGAACGCCAACCGGGTACTCTCCGACGCCTTGGGGCTGGCGCAGTCCTCTTTGTTGTTCGCGGAGAAGCTGGAACTGAAGGTGGGCAAGCAGAAGACCGCGCTGCGCAACTGCCGCGAGGCCCTGGAATCCGGGGACGTGGGCAAGAGCGTGGAGCTGATACTGTCCTTATCGGGAGCGCTCCGCTCCATGACCCTCGACCGCTTCGTGCAGAGGGCGGCGAGGCTGGAGACGCTCCTTTCATTGGAGAAAAGCTTCCCCCTGCCGCTGCAGGACGCCCAGGCCAGGATGGCCAAGGGCCGGGAGCTGATCTCGAGCGGAAAGGTCGAGGAGGCCTTCGGCGCCCTGGACGAAGCGGAGGACTTGTTTTCCCGCAGCTTCGGCAAGGCGGCCGGGCAGCGCCTCTCCGAGCTCAAGAAAAGGGCGGAGAACGTCTCCCGCTGGAGGAAGGTCGACCTGGGCGACCTGGAGGGGGACGTTCGTCGTCTGGAGCTGGACGAGAAGTATCCTGAAGCGATCGCGCTCCTGGACACCGCCAGGGAAAAGGTGCGCGAGGCCGAGAAGGAGGTCCTCCTCCGTTATATTGCGGCATTGCAGCCTCGCTTGAAGCTGGCGCATCTCACCAATAAGGACGTGTCCCCCGCCCTGCAGAAGATGGAGGAGGCGCGGAAAGCGCTGCAGGGGGACGACCTCAATCGGGCATTCGCACTGACCGAGGAGGCCCGGGGCATCGTGGAGGAGCGGCTGCAGGGCTACGACCAGGTGGAGCTGGAACTGAAGAACGCTCAGGCCTTGCGTTCCCGATGCGCCGATCTCGGTCTGACCTGTTCAGAAGGGAGCAAGCTCATGGTCGCGGCCAAGAGGCAGACCGCGCAGGGCGATTTTGACATGGCGGTGGAGACGCTGCGCTCCTCGCAGCGCTCGTACCGGCTTTCCCTGGAGAATCACTTCGCCACCGGCATCATGCGGCTGGAGATGAAGCTGGCGTCGGCGATTCGCCTGGGGGCGGACGTCTCCGAGGAATCGGCCGCCCTGGAGAACCTTACGGCCAAAGTGCGCCGGGGCGATTTCGAGCTGGTGCACGGCTCGCTGATCACCATCGGCGAGGCGGCGGAGGAACGCACCAGCCGGGCCGTGGCGGAGGAGCTGAACAAGGCCGAGGTCATCCTTTCCCGTTATTCCGGCGTTCCCGAGGTGGACGGCGCCAGAGCCTCCCTGGCCGAGGCCAGGGTCAAGTTCGCGGGCAAGGATTTCCAGGCCGCGCACGATCTCGCATCGTCAATGCTCGCCGAGCTGATGGCCCAGCGGCGGGAGAACCTCGAACGCTCGCTGCTTGACGGCCGCAACATGCTGGATATGGCCAAGCAGCTGGGCGCGGAGTCCGTTACGTTACGTGATAGGATGCAGAGGGCCGAGGAGCTGCGCGCCTCCGGGCGCATGGACGAGGCGACGCTGCTGGCGGACGAGGTGGTTTCGTACGGAAGGAGCATCGTCTCCTCGGAGATAGACCAGCAGCTCACCGACATCATGCAGCGGGCGGCCAACGCCCGCCGGGAGGGCGTGGAGGTCGGGGCGGCCGAGCACATGAGCGAACAGGCCTCCAACGCCCTGCACCATGGCGAACTGGGGCAGGCCTTCGAGCTGACCATCAACGCCCGCAATTCGCTGAACGAGGTCCTGGCCACCCATCAGTCGCTCAAGGAGCGTTTGGAAGAGGGCGAGGCGATGATGATCGAGGCCAAGCGCGGCAACGCCGAGGTCTCCGACGCCTCGGAAGCGCTGGTCCACGCCGGAAGGCATTGGCGTTCCGGACGGTACAAGGATTCCCAGGAAGCCCTCGAGCGCGCGGAAGAATATCTCCGGCGGCAGGCGCCGGAGTTCCTGCTGAGCTACGGCCTCAAGCGGATGTCCGAGATGGGCAGGATGCGCGACAAGCTGGGACACCAGGGGAGCGAGGAGCGGCTGAGGAAGTTGGGCTTATTGGACGCCTCGAACATCGAGGCCTCCCTGTCGTCCCTGAGACAGCTAAGACAGGAATGGGAGGGGGAGATAACCGCCTCCCTGCATACCGAGCTCGACAAGTGCCAGAAGGAGCTGGATAAGGCGGTGGCCTCCGGATTCATCGTCGGCCACGTGCAGCAGATCCTGTCCGGCGGACGCTCCGCCCTCGACGAGAATAAGATGGCCGAGGCCATGCGGGCCGTGGAACTCATCAGGAGCGAACTCGACCAGACGCTGCAGAACGATCGGCGTTTGACCGAAGCCCTGGCGCACCTGGAGGAATCGATAGACCAGCTGAAGGAGATGAAGGCCGACGTCAAGGACGTCACGGTGCTGCTGGAGCAGGCCCGGGCGTTGCGGCGCAGCGGAAACGTATCCGCCGCGGCGGACATGGCGCAGCGGGCCTTGGAACGTTCGCAGAACATCGCCCGGGAGCGCGTCGCCTCGTTGATGTCCTTCGCTGGCGGTCTGACCACGGAACGTTCCGCCTGGGAAGACCTGCGCACGGCGCGGAAGCTCGCCGAGGATATCGATGAAGCGCTCAAGAACTACCGTTACCGCCACGCGCATCTGCTGGCCCGATCGTTCCGGGAGGAGCTGGAGCGGGTGCTGCAGGACAAGGCGCAGGCCGAGGAGGAGCTGCGCAGGTTCGAATCCCGGTTAAAGGATGAGGCCAAGGCCGGACTGCGACCGCCGGCCTCGCAGGAGGCCTTGGAGAAGGCGAGGTCGCTGATGGTCCAGGGGTGCTTCGTCCAGGTCCTGAGCACGGTGGGCGCGGCGAAGGACGAGCTACGCACCGTCTCGGAGATGTACGAATCGCGCCTGACGGAATACAACGACCTGCGCGAATCCCTCAACTCGTTAGAGCTGCTCGACCCGAGGAAGGATCACGTGGAGGAGCTGCTCGACCAGTCCTGGTCGTCCCTGAAGGAGATGCGTTTCGATTCCGCCTCGCTGTACCTGAGGAGGGCGAGGAACGGCCTCAACGAGTTCTTGACGGTGCGCACGAACGAGCTGCTCTGGGAGTTCAACCCGCTTCACGACCTGATCAAGCGCCTGAAGCTGCAGAAGCGCTTCGCCGCGGAGATATCGGAGATCGAGAAGACCACGGTGGACAACATCGCCCCGCGCGATCTCAACCGACTGGCCAGGAACGTCGACCTGGTCAAGGCGGGAATGAGGGACATCTTCCAGGAGCAGCGGGAGAAGGTCCGGCGCACCATCGAGAAAGCGTCTCGTTCGGGAAAGGAAGCGGGACGGTCGTGGGAGGTCTGGGCCGACGCGGAAACGCAGGCCAAGAACGGCGACCTCTGGGAAGCCTTCAACTCGTTGGAGACGGCGGTGAAC
This sequence comes from Methanobacteriota archaeon, assembly GCA_029560215.1. Taxonomy (GTDB): domain Archaea; phylum Thermoplasmatota; class Thermoplasmata; order Methanomassiliicoccales; family UBA472; genus UBA472. Next base: position 18,366 of record JAKPZB010000057.1, read on the forward strand.
GTCATCGGCCGCAAGGCCGGTGAGACACCGGAGCAACTGTCGAAACAGCTGGCGGAGACGCTTGAACGGGCGAACCGGCAGCGCATAGAGCTCCCGGGAACGCAGATGGCGTACGCTGACGCGCTGCAGGCGCAGAAGGAAGGCAAGAACCCCTTGGAGCTTCTGCGGAAGGCGATCGAGATGTCTCGCAAGGAGGTGCGCTATACCTACCCGGACATCTCGGCCGAGCTGGAGCTGGTCGGGGAGGCCAAAGAAGGCCGCCCGATGGACGTGATCGTTCACCTGAAGAACGAGGCGGAGCGTGAAGCCCGCAACGTACGAGCGTTCATCTTCGGCGACGCCGAAGTTAAGGGCATGGTGGAGGCGGAGACGCTTCGGCCTAACGAGGAGGTCGAGGGGCGCATCACGGTCATCCCTAACCGCGTCGGGATTTTATCACTGGGAATATCCGTCAAATGCAAACCCCTGCTGACGGACGAGGACGTCCTCTACGACAGCAAGGTCGACCTGGATGTGAAGTGAACCGATCATCAATCGTCTTCTTTATTGAAGCGTCGGTTCACAACATCCAATTTCTTCAGGGTGATCTTCTTTTTATGGTCGTTGAACGTGATCTCGAACTCATCGAAGAATCCCGCTCTCCCCAATAGTGGAGGTAGCTGAATATCATCCTTCATGATGACCTTGGCATCAACGGTCATCGCATAGTGCTCATGACCTTTTTGGATCGATATGTTGACCCGAGAGGTGATCGAATCCACGGTCCCTCCTATCCCGTAAGACTTCTCCCTCTTTCCGCTCAGATCGAGCCCCAATACCTCAGCCATATCCATAGAGATGGCAGTTGAATCCGCACCAGAATCCAACAACGCGAGGGTTTCAAAGGAAACCTCGCCATTTGATAGGGTGATGGGCACCATCGGCCTTTTCTTTTTGACGCCCTCGGGATTGGCCACTTCCTTATATTTGAAGTTCAAGACCATTCGATCACAGGATCATCGTATCGGAAGTCGGCACCATGGCTATGAAAGGTTTCGACCTCCCACATTTGTCCTTAGCCATTCGATAGGCATCCTTGAACGATGGAGAATAGGCGACGACCTTCTCATCACAGATGGCAACCCACTGGCCAGCGTACGGGCTGACATCCATGCTCATGAAGTAATCATAGTTGGCCGTCATACAAACCCCCAATATCGGATTCGTGATGGTAGGTAATAAACGTTATCGCTACTTGCAAAGCGGCCAACGATCATCGGTTCGGCGATCCCCTCCCGAATCGATCCAGGGAATACTGGATGATTGACCGATACCATATCGATAATGTTAATTACCGATGGGGACGTCAATTAAGACAGCACTTTTGATCTGGACGTGAAGTGACGTTCGTCGATTAATTGTAAATCGTCCTGGAATAAGACGATAATTACTTATTATCGTCCTGTTATAGGACGAATATATGAAAATAGAGGAGGTGGCCGAGGAATGGTCCGCCTACGCCCTGGGCAAGGAACTGCTCCCTAGGGATCTGCCTGCGGACGCTGTGCTCAGAGCCGCGGATAACAAGGTGGCTGTCATAAGCGGGGTGCGCCGTTGCGGCAAGTCCAGCTTCCTGATGCTGCTAGCGCAGCGCCTTCGTAGCAATGGAAAGAAGGTCTGTTACGTCAATCTCGAGGATTACAGGTTCGTAGGTGAGACGGACGTCCTAGACCGGTTGCTCGGCTGGTTCGGGGACGAAGGGTATCTGCTGCTGGACGAAGTGACCTCCGTGTCCGGCTGGGACGGCTGGCTGCTCAGGGTTCACGAGCTCATGAAGGGGCGGATACGCCTGATCGTCTCCTCCTCGCGGCGCAGCGTGCGCTCGCCCTCCCGCCCCTTGCGGGGGAGATGCGTCTACTTCGATCTGTTCCCTCTGTCCTTCTCGGAGAGGCTGTCGTTCTTGGGCGTTGAGCAAGGGAACACCGTCGTTCAGAAAGGGGCGGTGAAAAGGCAGATCGAGGAGCACCTGGCCTACGGAGGGTTCCCGGAGGTGGTGCTGCAAAAGGATCCCTCAGAAAGGACAAGGACCCTGCTATCGTATCACCGGGAGATCGTGGGACTGGACATGGCCGCCGAAACGGGCATGGAACGTGGATTGGTAGACCTGTTCAGCAAGTATCTGCTTAGAGCGCCGTACTTCTCGGCCACCGCCTGCACCAATTTCCTCAGGGGGCTGGGATACAAGGTCGGAAAGGACAAGGTCCTGGAGCTGGAGCGGGCGGCGGCCGACAGCATGCTCTTCCACTTCCTGAGCGTTCGCTCGTCGAGCGTCAAGGACATGGCCCAGCAGCCTAGGAAGGTCTACGCCGGGGATCTGGGATTGCATATCGTGGGGGGAACGGAAGACCGGGGTAGGAAGCTGGAGAACCTGGTCTGTCTAGAGCTGTTGCGGCGTCTGGAGCCGGGGGAGGAGTTGTTCTACTGGAAGGACACCGCGGGAGCGGAGGTGGACTTCCTGCTGATCTCCGGGTTGAAGGCGACGTCGGCGATACAGGTGTGCCATGACCCAGGCCAGCCGAAGACGCTTGGTCGAGAGCTGCGCGGGCTGGAACGTTGTACTGATAGTATGCGACCGGAACGCTGCATGATGATCACAGGAAATGTTTCGGCCATCTATGAATTGGATGGCATGACCGTGGAAGCCGTTCCGTTGAGCGAATGGCTGCTGCAGGGGTCGGCGGTCGGAGAGAAGGTCATGCGGCCGGTGCTTAAGGCCGTCAGAAGGGGGCGGCCGCCGAGGACCGATTTCCGACGGCTCACCGGCTCAGCCTGCCCCGGTTCAGGTACAGGATGAACACGATGATGACCGCGATCACCACCAGCACGGCGACGAGAACGTCGAACAACGCCCAGGGGTCGGATTCCGGTTCCATCCAGACCTCCGACATCGGCCCGACGTACTCCTCCCCTTCGGTGGTGATGAAGCTCAGCCGGTACTGATATGTCTGACGCCAGCTTCTGTCGTCCAACGTGCGGTCCGTGAAGTTGTGAACGCCCTCCTGCTGAACGAACGATTCGCCTCCGCTGCGGTAGATGACACAGCTTCCAGCGAACACGGAGCTCATCGGTTCCCAATACACGTTCACCTTCAGCCCATCCTGCGCCAGATCGAGGGCGGGCGGAACGATCTCCATTTGCGCACCCGGCTGCGCCACGGCTATGCTCTGGGTGAGACTGTCGAAGTAAAGAAGAACGAGATGGTCCCAGGGGCCGGCGGCGAACTCTTTGACCGCGAGCGACATACCGTCCGGTATCCAAAGGGGCTCTTCGATCCAGTTGTTCGCATAATATATCAGACGGTCGAGGCAGCTGCCCCGCAGGTACAGCATTCTTTCTCCATCTCCGTCCATTATAAGCTTGCAGAACGGGGTTCCGTCCTCATCGTAGGGTTTGTAAGACCAGCCGAAGTCGTACCTCATCGCCAAACGCACCTTTCCGCCGGAACTCCACAACTAGTCGCTCTGCTGGTACATTACGCTCTCGTAACCGTCCGTGTCCACCCCGAAGGAGAAGCGGTTCAGGGTGCCGACGTTGAGCACCTGGCGATTCCCCCATTGCCCGTTGTCTAGCGTGACGAACTCGATGGAATGGTTCCCGGAATACCAGTCCTCGATATCGTAATCGGTGACGTTGAGATAGGCCATGTGCAATCTGCCGTTAACATCCATAGCCAGCTGCGGAGGGTTGGCCCAAACGGCGTAGGAGGAGCGGACGGTCGCCATCTCGTCCGACGTCCAGTTGCCCCCGGCGTTGGTCATGTGCACGTGGGTCTTGTAGGTGAAGTCGATCTCCAAGGCAGCCGAGAACGCCAGATGAACGCTGTCGTTGGAGTCCACCAGCATGTTGATGCTGGTGACACCAGGGTTGTTGAAGGTGCGCAGCGTTTCGGAAGCCCATGTATCATTCGTCCTATACCAGTGCACCAGCTCCCAGGTGGTGAGGTTGGCCCCCTGCAGGCACACGATGTGCGGCTGACCGCTTTCGCCGACGGCCATGGCCACGCTCTGGACCCACGTCTCCTCGCCCAGGTCCGTGAGGGTCCAGGTCCTGTTCGTTAACGTTGCGTAACGGAGCAGGACGGAGTACCTGTGCAACCCTGAATCCATGTAGTCGTCCCCGGGCGTCGGGTCGTACGTATATGCCAGGTGGATCGAGCCGTTATCGTCCACGGCCATGCTCGGTTCGACGAACGAACTGTAATCGCCGGGACGGAACACCGGCCAGTTCTCCGTGAACGACATTTCGTCGCCACTGACCGTCCCCGGTACGCTGGTCGATATCATCATCACGGCCAGGAATGCCACCATGACCATC
>JAKPZB010000063.1 GCA_029560215.1 Methanobacteriota archaeon
TTCTCCGCGGTGAAGCGAAGGGTCGGCGAGTCGGTCAGGTCGAAACGACCTGACCTGGCATTGAGAGAGGCCGAGACGATGTTCGTCCAGTACGCGATCATGAGGGACGGAGGTTTACGTTAGGACTTATTCAACACAGTTTCGCCAAATGCAAACTTAATATCCAGAGAACAGATTCGACCTTGATACCTATGGCAGAGTCCGTCCTTCTCCGCGTGGCCAAGGCCCAATCCCAGAACGAGGTGGGGCTGGGTCGCGCCCGCCTCGACATGAAGACCCGCAAGGAGCTGGGGGTCGACGTAGGCCAGATCATCGAGATCACCGGGAAGAGGTTGACCGTGGCCAAGGTCTTCCGGGCCCAGCAGGAGGACGAGGGGAAGGACATCATCCGCATCGACGGGGTCCTGCGCTCCAACGCCGGCGTCTCCATCGGCGAGAGGGTCACCGTGACCAGGGCGGACCCCCAGCAGGCCAGCAAGGTGGTCCTGGCCCCGGCGCTGTCGCAGAAGAAGCGGGTCAGCACCATCAGCTTCGGCCCGGGCACGGACGAGCTGGTCCGCAAAGGATTGCTCGGACGCCCCCTGGTCAAGGGCGACGAGATCATGATACCGAACCTGGCCTGGGGATCGACCCTGGCCCCTTATATGGTCGCCGCGACCGTGCCCAGCGGCGTGGTCACGGTGGCCGAGCACACCGAGATGGTGGTGAAATCGGAGGCCACCGAGGAGAAGGACACCTTCGTTCCCTCGATCACCTACGATGACATAGGCGGACTGGACGAGGTGCTGCAGCGCATCCGGGAGATGATCGAGCTGCCCCTGAAGCACCCGGAGCTCTTCGACCGGCTGGGCATCGACGCCCCCAAGGGCGTGCTGCTGTACGGGCCTCCAGGCACCGGCAAGACCTTGCTGGCCAAGGCGGTCGCGAACGAGTCCGGCGCCTCTTTCTACTCCATACTGGGACCGGAGATCATGTCCAAGTGGTACGGAGGCAGCGAGGAGAACCTGCGCGAGAAGTTCGACGAGGCGGCCAAGAACGCCCCCTCCATCATATTCATCGACGAGATAGATTCCATCGCCCCCAAGCGGGACGACTCGCTCCATGAGGCGGAGCGGAGGGTGGTGGCCCAGCTGCTCACGCTCATGGACGGCATGTCCGACCGGGGGCGGGTCATAGTCATCGGCGCCACCAACCGCCAGGACGCCTTGGACCCCGCCCTGCGCCGTCCGGGCCGGTTCGATAGGGAGATAGAGGTGGGGGTTCCCTCCTTCCAGGGAAGGAAGGAGATCCTGCAGATCCACACCCGCGGCATGCCGCTGGACGAGAACGTCAGCCTGGACCAGTACGCCCATGTCACCCACGGCTTCGCCGGGGCGGACCTCTCCGCGCTGGCCCGCGAGGCGGCCATGAAGTGCCTGGGCCGGTTCGTCCCCAACATGGACCTGGACAGCGCCATCCCCCAGGAGATCCTGTCCCAGATGAAGGTCACCGCCGAGGATTTCGACGCCGCCCTCAAGGAGATCGAACCTTCGGCCATGCGCGAGGTGATGGTCGAGGTGCCCAACATCGGCTGGAGCGACGTGGGCGGACTGGAGGAGGTCAAGAGGCAGCTCAAGGAGGTGGTGGAGATGCCCCTGGACAATCCCGACGCCTTCAAGAGGATGGGCGTCCGGCCTTCGCAGGGGGTGCTGCTGTACGGACCTCCAGGCACCGGCAAGACCTTGCTGGCCAAGGCGGTCGCGAACGAATCCAACGCCAACTTCATCAGCATCAAGGGCCCGGAGATCATGTCCAAGTGGTACGGGGAGAGCGAAAGGGCCCTGCGCGAGATATTCAAGAAGGCGAGGCAGGTGGCCCCCAGCATCATCTTCCTTGACGAGATTGACGCCATCGCCCCCCATCGCGGAGCGCACGAAGGCTCGAAGACGTACGACACCCTGGTCAACCAGCTGCTCACCTCTTTGGACGGCCTCACCGCCCGGGAGGGCGTGACCGTGATCGCCGCCACCAACCGGCCGGACATCATCGATCAGGCCCTGCTCAGACCGGGGCGCTTCGACCGACTGATATTCGTTCCGGTCCCCGACCCCCAGGCGCGCCGGGACATCCTTCAGGTGCACACCCGGGTCATGCCTTTGAAGGACGTGGACATCGAGGGGCTCGTGAGCAGGACCGAGGGGTTCGTGGGCGCCGACCTGGAGAACCTGTGCCGCGAGGCCGCTATGGCCGCCCTCCGGGAGAACCGGGATTCCACCGTCGTGGAGATGAAACACTTCGAGACGGCCTTCAAGACCGTCCGGCCGTCGGTGGACAAGGAGTCCGTCAAGCACTACGATATGCTGAGCAAGAACCTTCACAAGGCCCGGGGCGGCATCGACGACCTGGGAATATTCAGGTAGGTGTCACAATGGTCAAAGTGTTGAAGCCCAAGGGCCAGGTAAAGAAAGAGAATGCGAAGTCCAAGCCGGCCAAGGCCCCGGAGAAGGCCAAGGTTCCCGTGCGGTTCGACCTGCGGGAGGAGAGCCTGCGAACCCTCTCCCAGTTCTACCTGGGGGAGATGGACCTCAAGATGCGGGTGCGGCAGATGACCGTCGCCTCCGGCAAGGAGCCGGAGGAATGGGTGGCGACGCTGGAGATACTCAAGGACAACATCATCAAGACCGAGCATCCCGACCTGAAGCTGAAGATGTACCAGGGGATGGCGGACCTGCTGGCCAAGGTGGGTCAGAAGGAGGACCTCTTCATCATACAGCAGATCATCGCCCGCTACAACCTGAAGTCGTTCAAGGACATCGGGTTCGAGCGGGTGGAGATAGAGGTTTCCAAGGACGCCTGCCCGGTCTGCCGCAAGAACGCCGGGAAGAAGTTCAGGATCGACGAGGCCATGGAGACCATGCCCATCCCCTGCCGTGAATGCTCGACCGAGGTCGACGCGGTGAAGGGGTACTGCAAGTGCCGCTACTTCGCGGTGTTCTGAGGTGCCCAGACTAGCATTCTATAAATCTATAAATACGCTCAATCTCATGCGATAGTCAATCGGACCATCTGTTTGGGGTGCGCAAATGAGGAAGTTCATAACCGAGCTGAAGGGGAAGACGGTCATGACCAACGACGGTCAGATCCTGGGAATGATAGACAACTTCGTGGTCGACACCGTCACCGGCGAGATCAACCACGTGCTGGTGGTCCCGGCCGAGGAGATCGACAGCCGTCTGTTCCGCACTGACAGCCACGGCCGCCTGGTGCTCCCGTTCAGCGAGATGAAGGATGTTCGTGACGTGGTGGTCATGAGCATCTCCCGCTAGACCCAACAAACTCCACGTTTTCTTCATTTTTTATTCTGGCAGCCTCGGCTCTTCGACCTCACTTCTTGGCCAGCACCTTGGCGCGGTCCGCTCCTGTCTGCGCCTCCCGGAAGCCCGGGCTCTTGGCCAGGGCGTCCTGGTACAGGCTCAGCGCCCACTTGTGCTGCCCCTCTCCCTCCGCGATCACCGCCAGCATGTACAGCGCGTCCGCGCTCTCCTCCATCTTCAGGGCGGAGGTCAGGCTGTCCTTGGCCGAGGCGGTGTCGCCCAGGGCCATCTGGACATTGCTCAGGTTCAGCAGGTACTCCGGGCGGCGGTCCTCGTCGGCGGCGGCCTTGAAGACCTCCAGCGCCTCCTCGTACCTGCCGGCGGCGAACAGCGTGCATCCGATGTTGTTCATGGCGTCCGAGTGATGGGGGTCCACCTCCAGCGCCAGTTTCATGAGGTGTATGGCCTGGTCGTAATCGTACTCGCCCATGAACCGCATGCAGACGCCCAGGTTGCTCAGCCCCTCGGGATAGGCGGGGAACTCGGAGATGAGCGCCTTCAGCAGCTTGGAGGCATCCCGGTACCTTCCCAGGCGGATCAGGGCCAGGGATTTGCACAGCCGGACCGGCAGCCCTCCCTTCTTGACGTCCAGGCGCGCCAGCTCGTTGTACCTCTGCTTGTCCAACCGCTCCAAGGCGTGGCGGGCCAGGGACTCCTGGCAGTCCAGGGACTGCAGCAGTTTCCCGCCCTCCCCTCCATAGCGGTGGAACATCGCCTCCAGGTCCAAGGTGATGCGGGCGTCGCCCGGGGCGTGCCTCAGCGCCTCCTTCAAGGCCTCGGCCGCCTCCTCCCCCCGGTTGAGGGAGATCAGGGCCCGGGCCTTCAGCCTGAGCAGTTCGGGGTCGGCCCCTCCGCTCAGTGCCTGGTCGCAGATCTCCACCGCCTTGGCGTAATCCTTTCCGGCCAGCAGCAGGGTCGCCTCCTGCCTCGACCGCTCCTCGGGTTCGGAGGGGAGCGGGGGCAGGTTCACCGGGTACGGCCATTCCGGCGCCGCCGGAGGTTTCGGGCCGGCGATTTCCCCTGAAGTCTCCTTGCTCTCGTCCGGCTCCGCCATGGTCTTACCCGGTTCGACCGGCGGCTCCACGGCCAGGGGACCGCTCTGGAACTGGACGGGGAGGGACCTGGGGGCCTCCTCCAGCTTTCCCGGCTCCTCCTTGACCGCGAGCGCGCTATCCGCCGGCAACTCGGCCGGGGGCAGCGGTTCCGGGACCTGTTCCAGGGACACCTCGCCCTCCCGCACCTGCAGGGACACCTCCTCGGGGAGCTCGGAGGGCAGCCTCTCGCCGGTCTGTTCCAGCGCCAGGCTCTCCGGCGCGGCCTCGGATGCTTCCTGGGGTACCTCCACCGGAACCTCGGGCTCCTCGCCGCCGACGGTCTGGGCGGGCTCCGGCCCCTCCGCGAACTGGGCGGCGAGCTCGTCCCTCTCCCTCCGCACGTTCTCCAGCCCCGGCTCCAGGGCCAGCGCCCGGTCGAAGGCGGTCAGGGCGTCCTCGTGCTCGCCGTTGGCCCTGAGGCAGACGCCCAGATGGGCCCAGATGTCCGCCCGGGAATCGACCAGGCGCAGCACGTCCTTCCATCCTTCGACCGCCCCGGGCATGTCGCCCCGCTCCTCGCGCATACGGACGATGTTTATCAGGGGGTCCTCGAAGTCCGGATCGAGCGCGCGGGCCTTCTCGAAGGACGCCCGCGCCTCCACCAGCTTCCCCATGCCCTTCAGGGCCAGCCCGCGGTTGTTCCAGCCCCGGGGCTCCTGGGGGTAACGATGAACGATGTCATTGAAGACCTTCAGCGACCATTCCAGGCGGCCCAGCTCGTACAGCGTCGCCCCCTTGTTCAGCATGGCCGGGATGTGCCCCGGGTTTATCCTCAGCACGTTGTCGTAGGCGGCCAGCTCCCTCTCCCGGTCGCCGATCTGGTTCTGGATGAGGGCGATGGTGAACCAGGTCCCGGCGTCCCCCGGGCGCAGCTCGGCGGCCTTGTTCGCCGCCGCCAGCGCCTCCTCCGCCCTCCCCATCTCCGAAAGATAGCTGGCCTTCTTCAGCCAGATGGAATCGTTGAGGGGCTTGATCTGCAGGGCCTGGTCCAGCACCCGGACGGCGCCGGAGCGGTCCCCCTTCTTCCTCCTTTTCTCCGCCTCCTCCAGCAGCTCCTCGAGCTTGCATACGGACGGCAGACAGGGCTCGCCGCGGTCCTCCAGGACCTTGAGGTCCTCCTTGACCGCGAGCTGCTCGTCCAGCCCGTACTTCTGCAGAAGGGACAGGAATCGGCTGGCGTCGGCGAAGGACACCTCCTCGTTCTCCAGGAGGTTCAGGGTGCCGGGGTCCAGCTCCTGCAACGACATGAACACCGGGACCCGCCCGTCGGACTTGGCGTCTCCCACCAGAGAACGGACCACCAGTTCCGGGTCGGTGAATCCGCTGCGGGAGGCCAGCACCAGGTACGGCACCTCGCCCTGCCCGTGGATCACCAGGGCGCCCTGCTTCTCCCGGGCCGACTGCACCCGCACCCCCATGCCGCCCATCAGGGAGATCATGAGGTCGCGGTACTCCTGATCGCCCAGGCCGCGCACCGCCTCCAGCAGCCTCTGCTTCTCGTTCTGGTCCAGCATCTCGGACAGGTCGGTCACGGGCATCCCCTCCTCAAGCGGAGCACGGATTCCTGCAGGTCCTCGGTCATGGCCACCGCCTCCGCCGCCTCGTCCTCCTTCCCCATGTCCCAATAGACCTTGGCCAGCTGCATCCGGGTGCCGTCGTCCACGGCCATCGTCCGGAGTTCCTCGAGCGCCTCGATGTCGCCTCCCCAGATCCTTAGCACGGCCGCGTTGGCATTGGAGATCGGCGCCAGCTCGGGCACTGCCGCCGCCCGGCGGTAGAGGGCGAGGGCCCGGGAGGCCCTATCCGCGAAAAGCCCCCTTCTGAGATCGTCGCCCAGAGGCAGCCTGGACAGGTCCCTGGCGCTCAGGGCCAGCAGGTTCCCCAGGCGCAGCAGCGCCCGGCCCCAACGCTCGCCCTGGTAATCCATCTGGTCCGGGATGCTCAGCAGTTCCTTGACCTTGGGTCGGACCGGCAGCTGCTCGTCCCCCATAAGATGAAGACCGACCCCCATGCCCGCCAGGTAGTGGTCCAGCACCGTAGGAAGGTGGGAGCGGTCCTCGGCCTGCAGCGTCCTTTCCACCAGGAGGTAGGGGTCGCTGCCCTTCCGCAGGAGCACCTCGCCCTGGGAGCTGGGACCGACCCGCAGGCAGGCGCTCCGTATGCCCAGGGAGCGCAGGTCGGACCTGGGGTCCACCGACCAATCCCTCAGGAAGAACTCCTCTTTGACCTTCTCAACGCAAGCCGAGCAAACCATGGCCCCTTCGATCGAAGCGGCGCCGCAGAACGTGCATACCATTCGCATCCCCGGGGGGATATTGGCCGTCGGGGATTAATCATTGTCGCTGGCAAGCCGTTTCCGCATGTGCGGGAGCGCCCTCTCGTAACCCCGGGAGGCGTAGTAGCCGCGAACGCCGACCCCGCTGGTGACCTTGATGAAGGAATAATCGTCCCGAGCCGCCGACGCTTCGGCCATGGCCAGCAATCTTCCGCCCAGACCCTGATGCTGCCATTCCCCGTCCCTTTCCCCCAGCCGGGCCATGCGCCCGAAGACCTTCAGCTCCCGGACGAGGGCGGTGTCGCCGGCCGGCTTCCGGAGGCGGACGTAGCCGGCCAGGGCGCGGTCCCCCAGCACCAGTGATATGAACTCCTCCCGGCCTCCGGACGCCTCGTAGGTGATGACCTTCGGAACGAGCTCCCGGGGGTCTATGTCGGAGATCCCCAGCAGCCCCACCTCGCGGCAGCGTATGCAGCGGCATCCTTCGCCCTGCCGGGCCAGAAGCTCCTTGACCAGTTCCCGAAGGTGACCCTTGTCCACCCCCGCCTCGATCAGGGGCACCGGGATGTCCCTCTGGATGCGCTGTATCCGCACGTATTCGGGCACCAGCTTCTTCATCTCGGCTATCACCCGCACCGCCTGGTCGGTGGTGTACGGTTCATATCTTCCGGCGCTCCAGTCCTCGTACAGCTTGGTGCCCCTGACCACCAGCGTCGGGTATATCTTGATCATGTCCGGACGGAACCGGGGATCGTCGAACATCTGCCGGAACGATTCGACGTCCTTCTCCGGACCGGAACCGGGAAGGCCGGGCATCACGTGGTAGCAGATCTTGAGCCCCAGGTCCTTGGCCACGCGGGTGGCCTCGGCCACCTCGGCCACCCCGTGCCCGCGGTTGACCGAGGCGAGGATGCCGTCGTCCAGTATCTGGACGCCCAGCTCGACCCTGGTGGCGCCCAGGCGCATGCATTCCCTCGCCACGTCCTCGGTGAAAGCGTCCGGCCTGGTCTCCACGGTCATGCCTATGACGCGATGCGCCGCCCCCTCGTTCAGCTCGTGCGCCGGTTCCAGGCTTAGCGAGTCTGAGCCGTTGAAGGCGTCGAAGCAGCGCTTGACGAACCATTCCCGGTATTCCTCGGGCCGGGAGGTGAAGGTCCCGCCCATGATGATCAGGTCCACCTTGTCGGTGTGATGTCCTATGGTCGATAATTGGTTGAGGCGAGACAGCACCTGGCGGTGCGGGTCGAACTCGTTGTCCGCTGCGCGCCGGGCCGCCGGTTCCTTCCCGGTGTAGGACTGGGGGGAGTTGTTCTCCACCCCGCCGGGGCAGTAGGTGCATTTGCCATGCGGACAGGGGGCGGGCGAGGTCATCACCGCCACCACCGCCACTCCGCTCAGGGTCCGCACCGGCTTCCGCCGAAGGATCTCCAGAACCTCCGGAAGCTTGTCCTTGGGGACCAGGGCCAGGGTCTCCGAGTTCTTGGGCACTCCGGGAAGGCCGTACTGGCCGGCCAGCTTGACCTTCCTACGCTGAAGCTGGTCCTTGTCGGCTATCTCCCCGGACAGCAATAGCCCGATGATGTGCTGATGATACTCCTGGCGGCGGTCCATCTGATTCCGGTCCCGGATGATCAACCGAAGTAAACCCCGCTCTCCTTGGGCCGCTCCTCCCTCTCCTCCTTGGAGTCGAGGATGTCCAGATAGATGACCGAGCGGGACGGCACCACCCTCAGGGCGCCGGACTCCAGCCGCATGGTCAGGGCCACATCGCTTCCGTACTGCAGGTACCCCACGAACTCCCCCTCCACGTCCAGGGTGGAACCGCCCCCGGTCCCGATGACCAGATGGTATCGGGAGCCCTTGGTCAGCTTGCTGGGGAACTTGTCTTCCATGTCTACTCCTCCTTGGCCAGACGCTGCAGGTGCTCCACCGTCCGGCGGTAGGACTGCATGGCCATGTCCACGTTGGCCTCGGTGAAGCTCCAGGCCTTCCCCAGATCGCCGTAGCGGATGCGGTAGCCCTTCTTCCGCTGCCCTTCGACGTCGATGGAGATGTCCTCCAGAACGTCGATGGCCTTGAGCTTGTTCAGGTGACGGTAGACGGTGGGCTTGGTGGTGCCCAAGTACGCCGAGAGCTCCTCCACCGCCCACACGCGGTTCAGGTTGCCGAGGAAGCATTCGGTGAAGAGGCGGTAAGGGATGCTCTCCTGGATGTTGTCCACGTCCGTCTTGGGATCGTACCCCTTGGAGATGTAGCCTATCTGCTTCAGGAACTCCAGGGAGGCCTCCTTGAGGTCATCGATGGGAGTGAGAGGCGTGTTGCTTACCACGTTCAGTTCGAACATAATATCAGTGGATGCGATAAGATGCTCGAGGTATTAAGAATTTGTAAACTTGCTTCCTTAACTAATTCTCAATGGAACATCATGCCGGGAGGTCACCAGACCATCCCGACTTAACAGGGTACATTTGGGCAATATGGAAAAGAAATTGTACAATCGGGATTAATTTTTCCTTAATGGAGAAAAACGCTTTATACCTTATCTCGATTTTAATCGTTCAGGTGACTTTCACATGGACAAGAAGATCGCCATCATCGCTGTCGCCGTGGTCGCCATAGTAATCATCGCCGCCTTCTCCGTGACGATGCTGAACAACGACTCGGATGATGCCATCTATTGGTCGTCGGTGTCGCAGGAAAACCAAAAGATCGAGACGACCCAAGGATCGATCGATGGAAGCATAAGTTTGGAACCGTACACTTCGGATCTGATCCTATCACTGGATTCAAAGGTCTTGATCGAATCGGGCGAGGTTTGGCCCGATCACCCTGGCAGCGTGCTGGCGGTCAACACCGCTTTCGCAGAGAACCACCCTGAGCTTGTGGCTAGAGCGGTCGCGGCCCATGTGGAGGCCACGAACTGGATCATTGACACTGTGGCAAACAAGTCCACCGATCAAGGGAACTACACGAAACTTGTGGAGATGGCGATGGCGTCCATCAACGCCAATGAAACCGTGGTGATGTCCTCGTTCGAGAACATCACCCTTCTCTGCGCGATGAACGAGCAGTTCAAGGACTATCTTGAACAGTACGCCTCCGATTTCCGGACTATCAGGCAGATAACCGACTCGATGATAAGCGCCCGCGGCTATGACTCGGTGAGCGATTTCGTCGATACCATCGTGGATGATAGTTACCTATCCCAGGCCGCCGAGCTTAACAAAACCGCTTCCATCTTGGGAGACGTTAATATTGGGTATCAGAAAGGCGATATCAATCAGATGGCCAGGATCGTCGCCTCCAATGAAAGTCTGTGGAACGGGACCCCATACGAGGGAAAAAACCTATTCGAGCAATGGGGAGTTAATGTCTCTACTACCACCGCCTATGCGAACGGTGTCTATGTCATGCAGGGGTTCGAGACCGGGGCCGTGGATCTGGGATACCTGGACCCCGCATCAGCCATAGTCAGGCACCTGAGGGTGAATACCAACAATAGCGACATCCGGGTGGTGGCGCAGGTGAACACCGAGGGCTTAGCTCTGATCGTGGATGAGGACATCGGATCCGTCGATGATCTGAGAGGAAAGACCATCGGCATCACCAATACCGCCTCGATGAACTACCTGCTCCTCCTGTCCTTGGCCAAGGAGAACGACCTGTCCCTGAAACCAGCAGCCGTGATATATTGGGTACAGGTCCCTCCAGTGAACCAGAAGGACCAGATCGCCCAGGGATTGATCGACGGGGGGGTCAGCTGGGAGCCTTACTGCTCTGACTCCATACTATCTGGTAGCGCCAATGCCTTGCTGTGGTCGGGAGAGTTCTGGCCCAATCATCCGTGCTGCATCGTAGCCGTCAACACCGATTTCGGAAAGGACAACCCGGAGTTGGTGGCGAGGGTGCTCGCGGCCCATATTGAAGCTACGGAATGGATACTGTACACCATCGAGAACAAGGAGACGGAGGCTGACAATTACACCAAGCTCCTGCAGATGGGGGCGTCGTTCAGTGGGCGCAACACCACGGTTGTAGCAGAGTCCCTGGAGCACATGACCCTTCTCTACGATATTAATGATGAGCTGAAGGAGTACCTGGTGAGCTTCACCGAGGATTTCATCACCTTGCAACAGACCAGTGCTGCGGCGTTGGACGCCCGTGGCTACTCCTCGGTCGAAAACTTCGTGGACACGTTCGTGAATGACAGCTATATCGAAGCGGCCGCATCGCTGTCCAAGGTGGACTCTACCATAGGCACCGTAAGACTGGGCTATCTACAAGGCGACCTTCACCAGTTCGCCCGCGTGGTGGCATCCGATGTGGACCTGTGGGACGGAACGGAGTACGAGGGCAAGAACCTCTTCACCCAGTGGGGAGTGCAGATCACCTCTCCTAGCCCATACGCGAATGGGGCACTGGTAATGCAGGGGTTCGATACGGGCGTGATCGATATGGGCTATCTGGGTTCCCCTCCGGCCATAGTGAAACACCTGAATGTCAACACGCCTAACAGCAACATCAGGATCGTGGCCCAGGCCAACGTGGAAGGGTCGGCGATAATCGTTAATCCCGAGATCCTCTCCATCGAGGACCTGGCGGGGAAGACGATAGGCACCCCTGGCCCAGGTTCCATCCAGCATTTGATGCTGCTTGCCTTCGCCCAGGAGTACGGGTTCCGGGTTAAACTGTCTGGCACCTGAGGAAGGAACCCCAAACCTTTTTATTTATTCAACTTTGTGAGGAGCGACATGAGCGAGGAAGAGAGCAGAGGTCTGGACGAGGCTTTGGAGCTCCTCAACAAGCCCCTCATCAAAAACTCCATAGTAACGATAATTTCCCTCGCCATGTTCGTTGCCACTTGGTGGGTCGTAGCGATATTGGCCGACCTGGTCTATCTGCCGACCCCGCCGAATGTCATGGAGGCCTTGATCGATTCGTTCGCCAATGAAGATCCTAACCTAGGGGTCACCATGTGGCAGAACATCTGGTCCTCTCTTCAGCGCTTTGGTCTGGGTTTCGCATTGGCTTTCCTGGTAGCCATACCGTTGGGCCTGGCGATGGGATACTCCAAGATATTTGACCTCTTGGCAAAACCTGTGGTGGAGGTCTTCCGCCCCATCCCACCCATAGCCTGGGTGCCTTTCTTCATCGCGATATTCTTTTACTTCTGGGGGCCGATTATGGTAATCTTCATCGGCGTGCTGTTTCCCCTCCTCTCTAACATATATTTCGGCGTCAAGAGCGTGGAGCCCATCTTGCTTGACGCGGCGAGAACCCAGGGAGCCTCCCGATTTCAAATTTTCACCAAGGTGGTGTTTCCCTATACCATCCCATTCCTCATGACCGGTATTCGGATCGGGATGGGGATAGGTTGGATGTGCATTGTGGCGGCCGAGATGATAGGCGGTGTCGGCGGCGGGATCGGTTTCTACATCAATCTTCAAGCCGGTCTGGGATTGTACACCAACATGTTTGCTGGAATGATCGTGATAGCCGTGCTCGGACTCTTGACCACCGGTATCATGCAATACCTTGAGAACGTCACCAACCGCAGGATGGGGATACGATGATACTGGAGATCAAGGACCTGATGAAGTCGTTCCCCAAGAAGAAGGGGGAGATGGTGGCCATCGCCGATTTCGACCTGGATGTGGAGGAGGGGGAGTTCGTCTGCATACTGGGTCCGTCAGGCTGCGGCAAGACCACCATACTCAGGATAATCGCTGGGCTGGAGTCCCAGACCCGAGGTAGGATCCTGCTCAACGGCAAGGAGATTTCCGGACCCGGTTCCGACCGCGGCATGGTGTTCCAGGAGTTCGCCCTCTTCCCCTGGCGGACGGTACGCAGGAACGTGGAGTTCGGACTGGAGCTCAAGGGTGTCCCGCCCGAGGAACGCCGGGAGCGCACCCAGAAGTTCATAGAACTGGTGGGGTTGAATGGCTTCGAGGACTATCATCCTTATCAGCTGTCGGGAGGGATGAAGCAGAGGGTGGGCATCGCCCGGGCCCTGGCCAACGAGCCGGCCATACTTCTCATGGACGAGCCGTTCGGGGCGCTGGACGCCCAGACCCGCAACTTGATGCAGAAGGAGCTGCTGCGCATCTGGAGCGAGACCAGGAAGACCGTGATATTCATCACCCACTCGGTGGACGAGGCTCTGTTCCTGGCCGACCGAATAGTGGTCATGACCGCCCGGCCCAGCGAGATAGGCCAGATCTATGAGATCAAGTGGCCGAGGCCGCGCGACCGGGCCTCCCCGGAGTTCGCCGCCCTGAGGAAGCAGATACTGGAACAATTGGAGAGCATGGTCAAGATCGAGGAATGATCATAGGACCTTGGACGCCGCTATCTCGATGGCGCGCACCATGCTGTCCTTGGGGACGACGACCGACACAGGTATCCTGACAATCTGCTCCACGGTCGGGGCGACGATTGGCGCGCACACTAACGCCAGCGCCCCGTCGCGTTCGGCCTTTACGGCGGCGATTATGGCGTCCTCCATGGTGCTGGCTGGGTATTCCTTCACCCGCACGTTCCTGTCGCCCACCTTCATCACCCTCTCCTCGATCTTGTTCAGTACGGGGCGGCTGGCGATGACCGCTATGAACTCCCCGCCGGGATTGGCGTCCAGCTTGCGCACACCCTTGAGGACCGCCCGGACGGTGCGCAGGTTCGGCTCGCGCTGCTCCTGCAGTATCTTGTAGATGGTGCTAGGCGAGAGGCCGGTCCTATCGCAGAACTCAGGGACGGATATCTTCAGCTCCTCCTCGAGGATGTGCCGGAGCCCCTCGCGGAAGCCCTCCTCGCTGCGCAGTATCCCGGAGACCAGCTCCTCCACCATGCTCATGATCTCACTCCTTTTCCTTCTTGACGTAGGCGGCAGCGGAAAGCCCGGCCACACATCCCTCGCCGACGGCCTTGGCCAGCTGCCATGGCAATCCCGTCACGTCTCCGCAGGCGAAGACGCCGGGGGTGTCCGTGGCGCAATGGCGGTTCACCGCTATGTAGCCGTTCTCGTCCGGGAATATGTTCACTTCCATGGCCAGATCGGCCACGCCCTTGGCGCCCAGCTCGATGAACACCCCGTCCAGCGTCAGGTCGCGGCCGTTGTCCAGCATCATGCCGCGGACCACTTGGTCGCCGTGGATCTTCGTAGGCCAGGCCTGGACCATCTCTATGTCGGTGGCTTTCACCTTCGCCATCAGCTCCGGGGAGGCCTTGAACTCCTTGGCCACCCAGTAGACCTTTGAGGCGTACTCGCGGAGAAGCAGGGCGGCGGAGGCGGCCATGCTGGCGTCCCCGAGAACGGCGACCGTCTTCTTCTTGAAGAAGTTGCAGTCGCAGGTGGCGCAGTAGGACACTCCAAGCCCGTGGTATTCCTTCTCCCCCTCCACGTTGAGCTTCTTGCGGGAGATGCCCGGGGCCAGCACCACGGCCTTGACGGTGATCTCCTTCAGCGATTCGGTCTTCAGCTTGAAGGCCTCGCCTTCCATCTCGATGTTCAGGAGGTCCTCCTCCATGAGCACCGCCCCGAAACCGGCGGCGGCCTTGGCGGTGATCTCCAGCATCTCCCTGCCGCTCTTCGGCTCGGTACCGAAATAGTTCTCGATCTCCGCTTTCATCAGGGCGCTGTTGTTGACCTTGCCAAGAACGCAGACCTTGACCTTCTTGCGCGCGGCGTGCAGGGCGGCCTGAAGACCGGCCGGGCCCGCTCCGATGACGGCTACGTCGAACTCCATCGTAATCCCAGCCTTATCAAAATGATATGATTAAACGGTTTGCCGAAAAAGGTTTGCGGCACCTCCTCAGAGGTACTTGGAGAACTTCTGCCTCATGAAGTCCTTGTTGCCGGCGCCGACGATGCGGTCCAGCTGGACCCCGTTCTTGAACACCAGCATGGTGGGTATGGCGGTGATGTTGAACTTCATGGGAGTGTTCTCGTTCTCGTCGGTGTTCATCTTGCCGAACTTGATCTTCCCCTGGAACTCCTCGGAGAGCTGCTCTATTATAGGGGCGAGCATTCGGCAGGGACCGCACCAGGGTGCCCAGCAATCGATGATCACCAACGGCGCGCTCTTTATGAACTCCTCGAAAGTGCTATCCTTGACCTCGGTTACTCCAGACAATTTATTCACTCCTTTTTGTTCGTTCCGACCCATCAATGCCTCTAACTTCCGCCTTCTGATCTCGGCAAGTTCGTCCTCGACCATCAGAAGACCCCGCGCGAACGGTTGTGCATTGTGATTACAAAACCGTATTGAAGTTACACCGTATATAATCTTTATCAAAATACTTCCTGGAAGGCGAAATTTCCACAGAGAGGCAAGAGACGGGGACCGGCCGGATAGCACCGCCCGGGTCCGATGCCAGGGATTCCCGCTGATAATCTTTTTAATAGGGGATGGCGATATCTGACAAAGGGAGTGCCGATGTTAGAGGAGGCTTCTGAGCTCATAGGGATGCAGGTCTACACGCCCAGCGGAGTGTTCCTGGGCAACGTGAACAACTTGGTCATCGACGTGGATACCCGCAAGGTCGACGGGCTCTTCATCAGCGAGTCCAACCCCCTGCTGGTGGAGGATTCCAAGGCTGTGAACGTGCCATTCCGTTGGATCCAGGCCATCGGGGACGTCATCCTCCTGAAGTACTTCCCCAAGAGGGTCACCGCCAGGCGACCCGCCGCCAAGCCGGCGCAGCCTTAAGGCCAACCTATTTTTTCTATCATTTTTATATCGTTCAATATGCCCGAGCGAAAGGTTTTCGTGGACCCGGCGGCCGTGATCATCGGCGACGTGGAGCTGGGCGATGACGTTTCCATATGGCCGACCGCGGTGCTTCGCGGCGACGCCGGCTCCATCGTGATCGGGGCGGGCAGCAACGTGCAGGAGGGGGCGGTGATACACACCAGCCACGATTTTCCCAGCGTGATCGGCAGGATGGTCACCGTGGGGCACGGGGCGGTGATAAACGGGGCCCGAGTGGGCGACCGATGCATAATCGGCATCAACTCCACCATACTGGACGGGGCGATCGTCGGCGACGAATGCATAATCGGGGCGAACGCCCTGGTGACCGGAATGACCGAGATACCGCCGCGGTCGGTGGTGATGGGGCTCCCCGGCAAGGTGGTGAGGCACAACGACCTCACCATAAAGGAGAGGGCGGAGAGGAGCGCCCAGGGCTACATAGAGCTCAAGAATTTGTACCTGGAGGGTAAATACCCTCGAAGGACGTTCTGACCGTGCGAACGTCGAGGACGGGGAGATCCTGGGATAACATGTGGAGGACAGGTTTCCGAGGCTGGTTCTATTTGAGCATCGCCACCGCCCTGGTGGTCAGCATCAGATCTGAGGATGTCTACTGGATGATCCTGGAACTGGGCATGATAGCGGCGATCCTGGGGCGCTATCCGCTGTTCGACCAGCCGGAGGAGCCGAAGCTGCAGCGCCCCCTGACCGTGTTCATGGTGTTCCCCTTCACGCTCTACGTGGCGATGGACCTCTTAGATCTGGAGAGTAACGGCCTAATGAGATCGATAGGCGCCCTGACCAACATGATGGCCTCGCTCCTGCTCTGCCTGTTCTTCATACTCATCCTGGTCAAGAGGACCGAGTTCCACATGAACTACCGTTTCATCCTGGGATTCGCGACCGTGGCGTCCATATCCCTGGCCTCGCTGTTCACCTTGCTAGAGGCCTCCTACTCCCTGATGGTGGGTGAGAACCTATCCAACGGGGATCTCATGTGGTCCCTGATCGGCGTCATGATCGGCGGCGTCATCTCCGGCCTGCTGTTCAAGAGGGACATGAGACGGATGGACTACACCGACCTTCTGTTGGTGGCGCCCGAGGAGGGAAGCGGGTGAAGGTGAGGAGGAGCGTTCTGGCGTTGTTCCTCATATCCGAGGCCGCGGTGATCGCGATGGGCGCCTGGGCCTATTCGGAGGGGAGGAGCTACCCCGGCAACGGGGCGACCATGGGGGCGCTAATACTGACGCTTCCCTTCCTGCTGGAAAGGGTGGGCTGGTTCAAGCTGCCCCTGTTCATGCATCTGTGGGCCGTCCTGGCGGTGGGCTTGCACACCTTCGGCCTGGTAATGAAACTGTACGACAGCACATGGTGGTGGGACGAGCTGACCCACACCATCTCCTCGTCGATGGCGTGCATGATCGCCGCTCTGGGGTTGTATCTGTTCGACATCCACTCGGTCAAGATCAAGGTGCCCCGCTGGGCCTATCCACTGATGGTCCTGACCTTCGCCATGTTCATCGGCGTGGTCTGGGAGGTGGCCGAGTTCACCGGCGACCAGCTGGCCGGGACGAGGATGCAGTATTCCCTCGCCGACACCCTGAGCGACCTCTACGTGGACCTGCTGGGCGGATTGATGACCAGCTTCCTCTGGGTGTCTTGGCTGTGGCGCGATCCGAGCGGGGAGCTGCAAAGCTCGGTGCAGAAACCCCTGGTGCGCCTGTTAGACCGGGTGTTCTGAGGGCGAAGGAGCCCCTGGAGAGCATATATATGATGCGTGTTATCACCGTACGCGCCTGACCGGAGGGGCGCCGCCCCGCCGTGGCCTCGGAGGAAGGTACTTGGACGTTTGGAACCCCCATATCGAGAAATTGCCCAAGGCCCAGCTGGACGCCCTCCAGCTGAAGCTTTTGAAGATTCAGACGAGACGGATGTGGGAGCGTTCGCCCTTCTATCGGGAGAGAATGAGGTCGGCCGGGGTCACCCCGGACGATATCAGGACCTTGCGGGACGTCCGCAGGCTGCCGTTCATGACCAAGAAGGACCTGCGCGACGGTTACCCGAACAAACTGATGATGCGGGACCGCGGAGACCTGCTGCGCTATCACGCTTCCTCCGGGACGACCGGAAAGGCCACCATCGTCGGTTACACCAAGAACGACCTGGAGAACTGGTCCGAGTCGTTGGCGCGGGCCATGACCTCCTTCGGCCTGGGGAAGAAGGACATCATCCAGGTGGCCAACACCTACGGGCTGTTCTCCGGCGGCCTGGGATTCCACTACGCCACGGAGAAGATCGGGGCGACGGTGATACCGGCCTCCACCGGCAACACCGACCGGCAGCTGGAACTGATCTGCGATCTGGGCGTCACGGCCATGGCCGCCACGCCGTCGTACCTGATGTACCTGGGGGAGGTGGCCGAGAAGAAGGGCATCGACATCCGCCGGGACACCCAGCTGCGCTATGGGCTTCTGGGCGGGGAGCCGTGGAGCGACCGCATGCGCGACCGCATCTACGAGAAGATGGGGATAAAGGGCTTCAATTGCTTCGGTGCCAGCGAGCTCTCCGGCCCGCTGTTCATGGAATGCGCCGAGCAGGACGGAATACATTTCTGGGGGGACCTGGCCTTGCTGGAGATCGTGGACCCTGAGACCGGCGAGCCACTGGAACCTGGTCAGAAGGGCGAGATGGTGGTCACCATGCTGCAGAAGGAGGCCTTCCCGATGATGCGCTACCGCATGGGGGACATCACCTCGATCATGGAGGAGCCGTGCCCGTGCGGCAGGGCCCACCCGCGCATAACGCGCATCCAGGGACGCGTGGACGATATGATTATTATTCGCGGCATCAATGTGTTCCCCTCGCAGGTGGAGCACTCGCTGATGCAGCATCCAGAGCTGGGCAACGAGTTCCAGCTGGTGGTGGACCGCAAGGGCCACCTTGACACCATGCTGGTGCGCGCCGAGCTGAAACCTGAGGCATTCACGGACAACATCATCGAGCTGAACGCCCTACGCGAGCGCATCTCCAACCGGCTGAAGAACGTGCTCAACGTCTCGGCCAACGTGGAGCTGGTGCAGCCTGGCACCCTGCCCCGGTTCGAGGGCAAGGCCAAGCGGGTGATGGACAGG
>JAKPZB010000064.1 GCA_029560215.1 Methanobacteriota archaeon
GACGTCCGGCCAGCCGGTGAGGTTGGAGTAGACGTTCTCGCCCTTGGCGTGCGACATTACGTCGGCGGCGAAGGTGCCGTTGCCGCTGAGGTAGATCGGATCGAGCCATACGGCGAAGGCCATGGTCGGAATGCTCTCGATGTCGCCGATATCCTCCTCGATCGAGGCGAGCCTGGCGTTCATGGAGTCGATGAGGTCCTCGGCCTCATCCTCTACCCAGCATATCTCACCGATCATCAGAATGGCATCGTAGACCTCGTCGAAGGTGGTGCCCTTGTCGAGGACGATGACGTTGAGCCCGGCGTTCTCCAGCTGGGTCAGCATGTCCATCTGGGCCTGCACGCCGCGGTCCAATAGGACCAGGTCCCCTTCGGCGGCGATGACCGCTTCCACGCTGGGGGTGAAGTATCCGCCCACGGTGGCCAGGGTGCCAGCGGTCTTTCGGGTGTTGACGTCCGCCGGCCAGTCGCAGTAGTCGGTGACCGCCACCAGGCGTTCGCCCATGCCCATGGCGTAGGCCATCTCAGTGAGGGAAGGTGAGCAGGAGATTATGCGCATGGGCGCCTCCTCGGTGGTCACGGTCCGACCCTCGGCGTCTATTACCGTCACCGGCCCTTCGTCCTCTCCCCCGGAGGGGTTCATCTCCAGCACCATTATGGTCCCGACGGCTACCAGCGCCACGACCAGTATGATCGCGATTATCGCCTTCTTATCCATGTGGAATCACTTTGTGTTAGTCAGTTGGATGTATTATCCAACTAGAATTGGATACATCATCCAAGTATAAAGTCGTTAGCGGTCATTTTTATTTGATGGCACGACGGTATGGCAGGGTAAAGGAGGAGGTGCCGGCATCAAGTTCATCGACGAGCTGAGGAACGAACCGATCTTGCTGGCCCATCATCCCCTGTGCGGCCGCTTCGACGATCACCTGCTCAACATCAGGGGCCGCAAGGTCTGCCGGGGATGCGTGACGGTCTATCCGACGTTCGTCGTCATCATGGTCCTCCTTTTCATGGGCCGGCCGGAGTTCATGGCCGCCTTCGTGGCTTCCCTCGTCTCGTTCACCTTCCAACTGCTCAGGTTCCTTATCCCGGGACGAGGGTGGTCAATGTTCTTCAACACGGTACTGGGCTCGAGCCTGGCCCTTGCCGCCTATTCCGCCATCGTCTGCCCGCCTGACCTGAGATTATTCGTCTATCCTTTCATCGTCACCGTCATCGTGGTTTTCGAGTTCCTGAAAGGAAGAAGGATGCTGAGGCGCTGCAAGGAGTGCACATCCCGCGCGTCCTACCCGCACTGCGCCCGGGGGCCGCCAATGTCGGAAGATTGAAAATATATGGGAATGGATAAATATTCCTCAAGTTATTGAATGCCAAAAGGTGGAAGGTCATGTCGAAGGAATTCACTGGCCGCTGGGTGATCGTGATCATCCTGATCTTGATTTGCTGGCCTGCGGCCTTGATCTACTTCTTTATGAAGTATGAGGAAACCCCGCAGTACGGAACGGGGTATTACGGCAACCAGCCATATCAACAGCCGTATCAGCAGCCCCCGCAGCAGTACCAGCAGGGCAACACCTGCCGCAACTGCGGAGCCGCCTACGAGCCGGGCGCCCAGTACTGCCCCAAGTGCGGCAACCGCCTCTGAGACGGTCAAACCCTGTCGATAAGGCCGCGGACCCGGTCAAGGTCCCAGGCCCCTTCCCATTTTTCCAACACCCCGTCCAGCTCGCTCATCCAACGCTGCCTGATGTCGCCATGACCGGAACCGTAGCCGGAAGGCCTTGACAGATCGAGGGAGTCCTCGGCCGGGGCGCTGAACCGGACCATCGGCAGCACGCCCAAACAGGGCATCTCCATGCGGGATTCCAGCTCCTCGATGCCCTCCTTCAGTATCGAAGCGTCGCCGCGGAAGCGATTGACCACGAAGCCTTTCAGCAGGTCCCGCTCCTCCTCGTCCATGAGCAGATACGTCCCGTAGATGCCGGCGAAGACGCCACCCTTCTCGATGTCGCCGACCAGTATGACCGGAGAACGGGTGGCCTTGGCCAGCCACATGTTGCTGACGTCCTTGTCCTTCAGGTTCATCTCCACCGGGGAGCCCATGCCCTCGATGAGCACCAGCTCCCGGCCGGAAGCGTTGTCGCGGAACGCCGACAGCACCTGCTCCCTGAGAGAATCGATGACCTCTGGGTCGCTCCCGCCCTGGCCCAGGTCCTTCCAGGGTCGGCCGCGGAGCACGATCTGGCATTGGCCGTTGCCTTTCGGCTTGATCAGGATGGGGTTCATGTCCGCCGACGGCTCCAGTCCGCACGCCCAGGCCTGGTAGGCCTGCGATATCGCCATCTCCCCGCCGTCCGCGGTGACGAAGGAGTTGAGCGAAACGTTCTGCGCCTTGAACGGGACGACGTCCGTTCCGCGGGAGGAGAAGTGACGGCACAGCGCGGCGGTGAGGGTGGTCTTCCCGGCCCCGGACGTCACCCCCTGGACCATCAGCTTACGGACCGTGGCCATCACCTCCGAGCAAAGCGTCCAGGTCCAGATGCTCCTCGATCATCGCCGCCAGCCGGTCCAGGGATGAATCGATCTCCGCTTCGTGGTCGACGTCGTTGCACCTGACGCCGTCGCGGCGCTCGATCATCGCGAGGAAGCGGGCGCGGAAGGCCGGCAGGTCGAATAGGCCGTGCATATAGGAGCCCAGGACCTTGCGCCCCTGGTCCCAGGAGCCTTCCGGTCTTGAGTCGGGCAGAAGGCGGAACAGCGGTCGCTCCGAGCTCTCGGTGCGGCCCATGTGTATCTCGTAGCCCCGCACCTCGCCGGCGTCCTCGAGCGATCCATGCACCTGCACGGTCCTTTTATCGTACGAATCGAAATGGGTGACGGCGTCCAGCAATCCAAGCCCCTCGATCTCCGACGGGCCGCTGCCTTCCAGGCCGTGAACGTCGAATATCTTCCGGCCGAGCATCTGGTAGCCGCCGCATATGCCCAGTATGGGGACGGTTCCCGCCTTGGCCAGGACGGCCGAGGCCATGCCGCTCTCCCGGAGCCAGAGAAGGTCCTGCACGGTGTTCTTGGTCCCCGGCAATATGATGGCGTCCGCCGATTCCAGCTCCTCGGGCGTTCTGACGTATATCACCTTCACCCCTTCCTCCAAGGAAAGCGCGTCGAAGTCGGTGAAGTTGGATATCATCGGTAGGCGGACCACGGCCACCGTCGTGCCGCCCTCGCCCTCGTCCCGCTGGTCGAGGTCCATGGAGTCCTCCACCGGAAGATACAAGGAAGGAATGTGAGGAAGCACCGCCAGCACCGGCACCCCGGTCGTTCTCTCCACCAGCTTTAGGGAATCCCCCAGGGAACCGCCCCCCGGGCACATGTTGTTGATGAGCACACCCTTGAAGAGCCGGCGTTCCTCCTCGTCGAGGAGCATCAGCGTTCCCACGGCGTAGGCGAACGACCCGCCCCAATCGATGTTGACGGCCAGAAGGCAGTCCGCCTTGGCCAGCTTGGCGACGTGCATGTTGGCGACATCCCGGCCCCGCAGGTTGATCTCGGCCGGGGAGCCGGCCCCCTCGATCACCACCACGTCGTTCGAGCGCATCAGGCGTTCCAGGTTGCGGGATATGATGGTCGGAGCTTCGTTGGGAACGAACTCGGAGTAATACTCCTGCACCGTGCAGTCCTTGAGCGGCTTCCCTTCGACGATGACCTGGGAGGTCACCCCGCCCTTGGGCTTCAGGAGTATGGGGTTGAGCTCGCCCCTCGGCCGCGTGCCGGCCGCTCTGGCCTGCAGGTCCTGGATGCGGGCGATCTCGTCCCCGTCCGCGGTGACCATCGAGTTCAATGACATGTTCTGGGATTTGAACGGCGCGACCTTCAGGCCGCGGTTGCGGAAGGCCCGGCAAAGCGCGGCGACCAGTAGCGACTTTCCCGCTCCGGAGGTGGCCCCCAGCACCATGATGGCCTTGGCCCTCTTCCGGTGCTTCTTCTCCAGTTCCGCCTTGAGCTCGGACCGGGTCCTTTCGTCCAGCCCCCGATCTCCGATCTCCGGCATCATCTCGAACAGCGAGCTGGAAACATCGTCGCGATGTATCCAAAGGCATCCCTGGCAGGACCAGACCCGGCCGCCGGTGCGTCTGGATATAACATACTCGCCAAGCTCGGGATCGAGGCAGGGGTAGAGCGGGCAGAAACAGAAGGTGCAGTTCTGTTCTGGATGATGACAGGGATGGTGGGCGCATTCGGGGTTGCCGCCGATAAGACCTCTTATCATCTGGGAACGGAGGACGCTGGCATGCCTGCCGTAGTTCTCCTCCGAATCGTCCTGGTCCGCCTCGGTTGGATTAATCATCCAATTAGGTCAAGCCCCTGAGGCCGTAATATCCTTTTCCCCGTCCCCTGAACTGTGTTGAATAAGTCCTAACGTAAACCTCCGTCCCTCATGATCGCGTACTGGACGAACATCGTCTCGGCCTCTCTCAATGCCAGGTCAGGTCGTTTCGACCTGACCGACTCGCCGACCCTTCGCTTCACCGCGGAGAA
>JAKPZB010000068.1 GCA_029560215.1 Methanobacteriota archaeon
TCACCGACTTCCTGGTGTTCTATCTCGGATATCTCGTGGGCGCCATCATCTGGGGGACGACGTACTCGGCGCTCATCGGCTACGGAAAACGCTACATCACGCCCAAGCTGTTCCGCATCCTGAGCGTGATCTGCGCCCTGGTCCTGCTGTACTTCGCTCTGAACCTGCTGTACAGCACTTTCCTCAGTGGGTGAAGTAGGCCAGCATCTTCGGTGCTACCTTCTCGACCTTGACGAAGCCGAAGCGCTCGAACTGCACGACCTTGCCTTCCTCGTCCGCAGGCATTGACTCCACGAACCCGTCCTTCCTTTCCCCCGTGGGCATGATGACGGTCGCGGGAGTGCAGTTGTCCGGTACCCAGTGAATGATGCGGTACCCTTCCTTGAGGACGGAGAGATCGTTGCCCTGGTAAAGCGCCTTTCCAGAGCGGAACTCCACGTTGCCGAGGTCCTTCAAGCGGACCTTGCCCGCCTCCATGGCGGCGTTCAGGTCCTTCTCCACCACGTGGATGATTATCGGCGAACTCAGCTGGAACTCCCTGTTCCCGAGCTCCGGATGGTCGGGATGCCGGGGGGCCTTGGCGTGCAATTCGTTCACACCGCATATCTGCAGCGGCACCGGGTCCCACACGAAGAAGTAGCGGTTGGCGGTCTTGTCGACGATCGCCTTGTTGTAAGCGTAGATGTTGTCCCAGGAGAACTCCACGTCCGTCTCCTTTATTCCGCAGTCCACCCAGTAGTTGCGAATCGCCTCCGGCCGGAAGCCTCTCTTGGCCAACGCCCGCACCGTTCCCAGCCGCACGTCGTCCCAGCCCGAGTACTCCCCGGTCCTGATGCCCTTGCCGACGGTGGAGGTCTTGAGAATGGCGTCGGGGACCGAGACCAGGCCGTAATGGGTGTAGTGCGGAACCTTCCAGCCGAAGTATTGGAACAGGTACGCCTGGCGCTGCGTGTTGTTGAGGTGGTCCTTTCCCCTGAGGACATGGGTCAGACCCAGGAAATGATCGTCGATGGCCACGCTGAAGTTCATCATCGGGTAGAGGCAGTACTTGTCGCCCTTCAGCGGGTGCGGGGTGGACTTGACGATGCGCAGTCCGACGAAGTCCCTTATCGCCGGATTGGGATGGTTCAGGTCGGTCTTGACCACGAATATCGCCGTCTCCTCCTCGTAATCGCCGGCCAGCATCTTCTCGAACTTGTCCATGGTCGTGGCGATATCCTCGTCATGATGGGGGCAGGGCTGTCCCTTCTCCTTCTTGGCGCGCCAGTCCTCGGCCGGACAGGTGCATACATACGCCTTTCCCATGTTGATGAGCTGCCTGGCGATATCATAGTAAAGCTCGAAGCGGTCCGATTGGACCACCGTCTCATTTACCTTCACGCCTAACCATTCCAGATCCTCCGGGATCATGTCATAGGCGTTCGGGTCGATCTTGTCCGGGTTGGTGTCCTCCATGCGGTTGATGAACTTCCCGTCGTAGTTGCGGCAGTAATCGTCGTTGAGGATGGCCACGCGAGTGTGGCCGAGGTGCAGCGGTCCGGACGGTCCGGGGGCGAAGCGCATGACCACCTTTCCTCTTTCCATGCCGGGAAGCTCCGGCAGGCCGACCCGGCGCTCGGTCTTCTCCCTCTTGAGCATCGAGGCGTCGATGGACTCCAGCTGCCTGTGCTGGACCTCCGGCGCCAACGCGTTGATCTCCTCGACGATGGAAGCGATGAGCGGCAGCACCTCCTTCACGCGGGAGCGCAGCTCGGGCGATTCGGCCAGCACCTTGCCCTGCACGGCCTTGGGGTTGGCCTTGCCTGAATAGAGCACAGCGTTCTGCAGGGCGTATTTCCGAATGGTCGCTTCCAGGTCCTCGGGCATCGTTCGGCGATATCCCCCTCCGGCTTTTTAAGTTATGTAGCGGCAGGAGGAAATCGGTTATATGCTGGGACGATAATTATCGCTCATGGCCGTCCAAAGCCACCTGGACCGAATGAAGGGCGTCAAGGTCATCGAGAGCAAGGTGCCGATAGAGATCGAGCCGACCCGGGCGCTCATGGCCGATCAGCGTTCGCCAGTTCTCTTCACGAACCTCAATGGAATGAGGGCCGCCGGGAACCTGTGGAGCGAGAGGGAGCGCATCACTGACGCCCTCGGACTACCGAAGGATGGACTGACCCAGGCGCTGATGCAGGCCCTGGCCTGCCCGAGGCCGGTGGAGGAGGTCAAGAAAGCCAGGTTCGAGGAGATCGTGGAGGAGAAGTTCGATCTCCGGAAGCTGCCCATCCCGAAGTACTACCCGCAGGACGGCGGCCAATACGTCACGGCCGGTGTGGCCATAGCCGAGTTCGGAGGGAAGCTCAACGTCTCCTTCCACCGCCTGATGGTCATCGGCAGGAACAAGTTCGCCATCCGGCTGGTGCCCCGGCACCTATTTACCATGCATAAATTGGCCATGGAGAAGGGCCAGGACCTCAAGGTGGCGTTCGTTATCGGCACCTGTCCGTCAGTGCTTCTGGCCGGGGCGACGTCCGCCGATTACGAGTTCAACGAGCTGGAGATGGCCTCCGCCCTGCGCTACATAGGCCTCAAGGAAGGGCTGAAGGTGCGGCGGACGAAGTACGGCATACCGGTGCCGGCGGACGCCGATTACGTTCTCGAAGGACGTTTGACATCTGAAACTCACGACGAGGGTCCGTTCGTGGACATCACTGGAACGTACGATACGGTGAGGAAGCAGCCGGTGTTCGAGGTCGATCGCCTCTACCGCCGCCAGGACGCGGTCTTCCAGTTGGTTCTGTCAGGAGGGATCGAGCACTATCTGCTCATGGGCCTCCCGCGTGAGCCGGTGATCTTCCGGACGGTGCGGCAGGCCGTCCCGCGGGTGCACGCTGTGCGGTTGACGGAAGGGAGCTGCTGCTGGCTTCACGGCGTCGTCTCGATAACCAAGAACAAGGAGGGGGACGCCATGAACGCCGCTATGGCCGCATTCACCGGGCATCCGTC
This sequence comes from Methanobacteriota archaeon, assembly GCA_029560215.1. Taxonomy (GTDB): domain Archaea; phylum Thermoplasmatota; class Thermoplasmata; order Methanomassiliicoccales; family UBA472; genus UBA472. Next base: position 2,992 of record JAKPZB010000068.1, read on the forward strand.
CATGAAGCAGGTCATCATCGTGGACAAGGACGTGGACATCTTCGACGATAAGGCGGTGGAATGGGCGGTGGCCACGCGTTTCCAGGCATCCCGCGGGCTGCTGGTGGTGAACAACGCCGCCGGTTCCTCGCTCGATCCGTCCACCGAAGGCACGACATCCAAGATCGCCATCGACGCAACGATGCCGTTAGGTGACCAGGGACTGTTCCGCAAGGCCAAGCTGGACTGATGCGCCGTAACTAGCCAGCAAATCATTATTAAATCAAAGTACGTTTTCTATCAAAACGGAGGATTCCCCTTGAGATGCAACAATTGTGGATTGGACTACATTGCGGACAACGCCGCTAACTGCCCGAGGTGCAACGCGCCCCTGGGGCAGCAGATGTACCAGCAGCCCCCGCAGCAGTATCAGCAGCCGCAGGGATATCAGGACCAGCAGCCTCCCCAGCAGTACGGGGACCAGCAGTACCAGCAACAGCCTCAGCCGCAGTACCAGCAGCCCCCGCAGGGCGGTTACTACGCCCCGCCGCAGGGCGGCTACTACCAGCAGCCGCCGATGCCCCCGAAGCGGGTTCCGACGGTCAAGAAGGTCGACCTTACCGAGATATTGATGATCATCTCTGGGGTGTTCCTGCTGGACGGGGCTTTCGGCAATTTGTCCTGGATAGGCACAGGCGTTCCTGCTGGAATAGTCATCCTCGGCATCGTCTGCCTGGTAGGCGCGCTCCTGCTGTTCGTGGACGTCATGATGCCCGCCCTGCTGAAGCAGCTCGGTGAGATCAAGGACCTGCTAGTTCTCGTTCTCGCTCTGGTGTTCATCGTATGGGGTCTGATCGCCGCCTTCGCCGACACCTTCAATTACGGTGTCTACGGACCGGAGATCTTCACCGGCGGCTTCGCGCTGCTCGCCGCCGGCGCGCTGCGCATGGGCATACTGAAGTGAATACGCAATCCCGTCCAGTATCCGTAAACCTCTTCCATAACCCTTCTTTTCTCAATCGCCTAGGACCGCGCCGGTCAGATCCGTCAGGATGAGAAAGAGAAAGGCCATGTTGCTCGATATCAGGTGGGCCAGCCTCCATCTCTTCACATTTCGGAACATCCCTATCCCCGTGAGAACGCTGGTCGTAGCGAGAGCCATGGTGATCAGGCCCATGACGCCGTGGATGGTATGGAATATCTTCCCCCGGTCAGAATAGTAGGCGAACGTCCAAAGGATGAAGGTCACCGCGAACAAGCTCCAGCAGGCGACGCTGGCGTATCGGTGAAGCATTCTCGGAAGTCCCAGGGGGGCCAGCGATCTCAGTTTCTTGAAGGACGAGTTCCCGATCCCCGTGACCGCCGCCACCAGGCCTAGGAACGTGGCGAGGGCGAAAAGGGGCGCGTGAAAGCTCCCCTCGTCATCCTCGCTCTCGCCTATGTCGAGGTCCGCGAACGGGATGGATGTCGGTCCTATTGACGGTTCGGCATGCGCCGGCGGCAGCGATACAAAAACAAATGCGGTTGCGAACAAAAGAAGTGAAATGACCGCCCACACCCGATTCTTCACGGGTGGTGAAGGGGACGAGGATGCTCTAATCTTTTCCGTGAAGGCGAATTTCACCGCCGAATGGTCTCCTCGCGCCCTTTTCCTATGCTAATGATCCTCGCCGGGACCTTGGAACGCTTCTCGATGTAGCCGATGTACTGGCGCATCTCCTTCGGCAGAGCGTCGAATCCGCCGCGGACGATCTCCATGGTCTCCTCCTCCTTCCAGCCGGACCAGCCGTCCAGCTCCTCGTAGACCGGCTTGGCCCGTTCCAGCATCTTGAAGTTGCCCGGAAAGTGGTAAACTTTCTTGCCGTCGATCTCGTAAGCGACCGCGACCTTCACCGTCTTCAGGCCGTTCATGACGTCCAACTTGGTCACCGCGAACTGGGTGAGGCCGTTCAAACGGGCGGCGTGCTCCACTACCAGCAGGTCAAGCCATCCGCAGCGCCGGGCGCGTCCGGTGGTGGTCCCGAACTCCCCCCCGACGTTCATCAGCATCTCGCCGGTGGCGTCCTTGAGCTCTGTCGGGAACGGACCGGCGCCCACGCGCGTCGTGTACGCCTTCAGCACGCCCATTATCTCGTCCACCCGCTTCGGGCCGACGCCGGAGCCGGTGCAAATGGCGCCGGCAACGCAGTTGGACGAAGTGACGAAAGGATAGGTGCCGTGGTCGATGTCCAGCATGGTGCCCTGCGCGCCTTCGAACAGCACGTTCTTGCCCTGGTCCAGAGCGTCGTTGACCAGGACCGACGTATCGGTTATGTACTTCTCGTACTTCCGGCCGTAGGCCAGCAGCTCCTTGAAAAGCTCTTCCTTGTTCTGCGCCAGCCGCACGCCCAGTATGTCCATGACCTTGAGCTTCATGGGCATGACGGTGTCCAGGCGCTCCTCGAGAAGTTCAGGGTCCAGCAGGTCGCCCATGCGTATGCCGGACCTGGCGATCTTGTCCGAGTAGCAGGGTCCGATGCCCTTTCCGGTGGTCCCCACGGTCTTGCTTCCGCGGAGGCGTTCCTCGGCGCCGTCCAAAAGCCGGTGCCAGTTGAGTATGACGTTGGCGCGGTCGGATATTTTGAGCCCCTCTACGTTCTTGCCCCGGGACTCCAGCTCGGCGATCTCCCGGTCCAGGGAGATCAGGTCGACGATCACGCCGTTGCCTATGACATTGATGACGCCCTTACGGACGATGCCCGACGGAAGGATATGAAGGGCGAAGACCTCCTCGCCCACCTTGATGGTGTGGCCGGCGTTGGAGCCGCCCTGGTAACGGACGACCATATCGGCGCGTCCCGCTTCGTAATCAGTGATCTTGCCCTTGCCCTCGTCTCCCCACTGGGCCCCGATGACCGCTATGCTCGGCAATCTCTCACCGTCTCGCAAAATGAGCCAATGTAGATAAAGCCTTGTTCATCGGCAGGTCGAACGGAACGCTTCCAGCACTTCCTCCAGCGGACGGTCGGTGCGGAAGCCGGTCGGCGAGAAGTTGGTCCGGGAGACCTTGCCGATGGCGAGCATGCCCTCCATCAGCTCCTCGCGTCCAGGCGGGGAAAGCTTGAGCATGGCGGCGATCTCGTTCGTCTCGTAGTAGAACGGAACGTCCAGCTCCTCCTTCCATATCTCGAAGTGCTGGCGGACCCGTTCCGGGCATTCCAGTCCCTCCGGCACCGCCGCGGCGGAGATCGCCTCACGGTCGAATAGCGGGCCCAGCCACATCGGCCCCATCTTTCCCTCTCCGACCTTGCGCTCCCCGGTCGCCCGGTCGTAGGACATCATGCCCAATTGTTCCAACGAAGCGTCGGCGGCCCCGGCGCCGTCCCTGGTCCTCAGGAACAGGCGGAAGTAATGGTCGGCGTAATAGCACAGCAGGGGCGTCACCCCCTTGTCCTCCTGGGCGGCCATTCGGACGATGGTCCCGATCATGATGCGCAGGCCGCTCTCGTGCAGGAAGGGATTCCTCTGGCTGTTGGCCATGTACCGCCGCCGGCATTTGCCGGGATGGGTGCCGGATAAAGAGGCGGTATCGGTGGCCGTCACCGCCAATATCCCTTTCCTGGCCATGCCCTGCAGCGCGGACGGAACGAAAGGTATGGGCGTTCCGAAGGGATCGAGATCGATGTAATCGAAGACCTCCTCGGCCAGAAGGCAGCGCAGGTCGGCGTTGCTCGCCTCGGCGTTCTCCAGCGAGTTCAGTTCGATGTTCCTCTGGATGTGGTCGCAGGCCAATGGTTCCTTGTCGTTTATTATGAATCGGTAATCGCCCGGGGCCTCGTTGCAGACGCGTATCCCGCGGGCGCCGGTGGCGGCCATGGCGTCCAGGCATTTCCTCGGTCGAATGACGGAATGGAACAATGCGACGGAAATATCCCGGTTGAAGGCCATCTGCCGATTGAAGAACACTCTGCCCTCAATCTTGCCGGGCCCCCTCTCGGATATGAGCGAGGGAACCAGCAGCTGGGTGCTCCCCTCCCTGATCACAGTGCCGTCCAAGTTCACAAAAGCTCGCCCTTCATCAGCTTCATTATCTTGTAGGGCAAAAGGTTTCTGTTGATGGGGGTGACCTCCAGGATCCGGACGTCGTCCCGTCTGCGGATGTCCTGCAGCAAGGGATTTCTGGACTTCTTGTGCAAGGTCAGCAGCATCGGCTTCTCGGTCTTCAGCGCTTCCTTGACCGCGTCCCGGAACTTGTCGCTCTCCACCTCGATCTTTCCGACCTCGTCGATGACGATGATGTCGGCCTTCTCGCAGGCGTTCACTAAAGCTTGGACCCCTATCTCCTGTAGGACGTCGAGATCAACGCCCATCTTGCCCACCATGAACTTGCTGTGGATGTCCGTGGCGGCCAGAACCCCGCGCTTCTTGGTCATCCAGTCCATGACATAGAGGCCGCTGCGCTTCTTGTCGTCCAGGATCGGCTCGGTGATCATGCCGCCCACGGTATGCCCTTCCTCCTCGAGCATCTTGATGACCTGGATAAGGGTGTTGGTCTTGCCCGCGCTAGGAAGCCCTGTGATGCCGATCTTGATGTTGTTCATCCGATTCCCCGGTGTCCATGCATCGAATGGGCTCGATGCAGTAGAAGACCTATATGGCAATCCAAGCTTAATATCCTTTCCCGAGGAACGGAACGCTGGGTTGGCCTTGGTAACCTTCAATAAAAATAATAATGGACGTATTTATCGGCTCTCCACCGACCGGACGTACATGAGCGGATAGCGCAGGTCCTCCTTGAAGTCCATGGCCGCCACCACGGTGGTGCCGCCAACGGAGATGGTCAGCTCCACGTTGAGCAGGTTTCCGGTCAGGGTCTGATAATCGAACTCGTCCTTCTTCTTGCGGAGAGCCTCGCGGGATATGCGTACCTTGACGTCCTTGACGAAAGGCTGGACCCGGACCCCGTCCTCGATCGCCCTCTCCAATATCTCCACGTTGGCCGCGGCCACCGGCGTGCCGACGAACTGGTGATAGATGGTTCCCAATTTGATACCGGCCTCGAACACCGCCCTTTCCCGTTCGCTGCAGTTGAAGTAGTTGGCAGCGAGCTCCTCGCGCTTGCTCGTCATTTCGCTCGGTGGTGATAAGGGTGGCATGATAGATAATCCTGTCCTGGCCTGCTCCGTACTCCTAGGAACTGCGAAAAGGTAATACGCCAGACCGCATTTCCCGCACCGGGGCGAAGACATGTTGGAGAACCTAAGGGAAAGGCTCAGGATGGACAACGAGCCGAAGGAGAGCATTGATCCCCGGGCAAGGAAGGTCTGGATGATCGGCGGGGCCATAGGTTCGGCGATAGTTCTGATGATCGTTGTCGGTTTCTTCTTCCTGGTCACCATCGGTTACGGAGCTCCGGATTGGGTGGGCTGGACCGCCATCGCCCTGGGCGTCGCCTACGTCCCCTGGGGCGTATTTCTCAGCCCCTGGCTACGGATGCGCTTCTGGCGCTACGAGCTCCGGGAGAACGAGATGGAGATACAGCACGGGATATTCGTGATCAAGAGGCACCTCATCCCCATGGTCCGCGTTCAGTACGTGGATACCGAGCACGGTCCGCTGATGCGCTATTTCGGTCTAACCACCCTTTCGATATCCACCGCCGCCACCAAGTTCGCCATCCCCGCCCTGCCCAAGCAGAGGGCGGAGGAGCTGCGGGGCGAGATAGCCACCCTGGCCCGGGTCAGTGAGGAAGATGTCTGACCTTCGCCGCCAGCATCCCCTGCTCATACTGCTCGATACCGGGCGGGGGCTGATATCCAACCTCAGCTTCGCCCTCATCATAGCCATATCCCTGCCAGACGACATGTTCGGAGGGTTCATCGGCAATGCTATCGTAGCCTTGCTGGCCATGTTCGGTCTCTCCGCGTTGTTCAATGTCCTGCGCTGGTACTTCTTCCTCTATCGGTACGAGGAGGGGATGGTCCACATCCGTCAGGGCGTGCTCTTCAAACGGGAGAGGACCATCAAACGTGATCGCGTCCAGTCGATGAACACCAACGCCAACGTGCTCCAGCAAGCGTTCGGGCTGGTCACCTTGCAGATCAAGACCGCCGGGGTCAGCGTGGACGCCGAGGTGAACCTGCGGGCCGTATCAAAAAAAGAGGCGGAGAGCATCAAGGAGCATCTGTACGCCAAGGAAGCGCGTTCCGAGACCGAGCCGGTGGAGGTGCCCAAGGCATCCCGCTTCCTGCAGGGCCGGGACATCTGGCTGGCGGCGCTGACCTCCGGTCGGTTCATGGTCCTGTTCTCCGTCGTCGCGGTCGTCTACGCCCAGGTCTACGAGTACATTCCGCAGAGCTATCTGGACCAGGCGGTGGAGAGCCTCTCCACCATCCCGCTGATGGTCGGAATAGGCATCGCCCTGGGGCTGTTCCTGCTCACCTGGGCCCTGTCGGCCATAGTCTTCGTCATCCAGTTCGCTAATTTTTCTGTGCGTCGCTTCGAGGACCGCCTGGAGATAAGCTGGGGCGTGTTGAAGAAGAACCACGTCACGGTGAAGCTGCACCGTCTGCAGGCCGTAATGGTCTATCAGGGGGTCCTGCGTCAGCCGTTCGGCCTCTGTACCATGATGGTGGAGGTGGCTGGTGGCGGGTCCAAGGAGCAGGAGAGGGTGTCCCTGCTGCATCCGCTCATCCGCAGGAAGGAGGTCGAGGGCTTCCTGAGGGATATCCTGCCGGAGTACCATCTGCCCTCATGTTCGGTGGTCCTGCCGAAGCGGGCGCTGCGCCGTTACCTGTTCCGCTCCACGGTGCCGGTGGCGTTGCTCACTGGTGCTATCATGATTGCTTTCTACTTCTGGGGCGTTCCTTATTCCTGGGTCCCGCTCCTTTTGCTGGCGCCAGCTTTGCTTCTCGGTCTCTCCAGGCACCGCAACGGCTCCATATCCGTGGAAGGGGACCAGCTCTCCCTCCGCTTCCGCAACGTCAGTTTAGTCCAGGTACTGATCAAGCGATCGCACATCCAGTCCTTGTCGCTCATAGCGAACCCTTTCCAACGGCTTGCTGGGCTGCGCACCGCGCAGGCCTCCTTCCTCTCCTCCCCGGCCGGGAAGAGCTACTCGCTCAAGGACCTGGAGGCAGAGGACGCCCAGGCGGTTCGGGACTGGTATTCCCGGAACTAGGCTCCCGGCGAATTGGTTCGAGGTTCAGGATACGGGGACCAAAATCATTATCCACCTAAAGCAACGATAGTCTGGTCAGGTGTCACAATGGAGCAAGCCAAGAGATACGAGCTGCCGAAGCTCGCCTACGGATACAAGGACCTCGCCCCCTTCCTGAGCGAGGAGCAGTTGACCGTCCACCACACCAAGCACCACGCGGCGTACGTGAACGCCGCGAACGCCATACTGGACAAGCTGGACAAGGCCCGGGCGGAGAACGCCGACCTGGACCTGAAGGCCTTGGACAAGGACCTCTCCTTCCAGATCGGCGGGCACTACCTGCACTCGGTGTACTGGGAGACGCTTTGCCCCCTCGGAAAGGGAGGGGAGCCCTCCGGCAAGCTGAAGGCCGAGCTGGAGAAGGAGTTCGGTTCCATCGACCGCTTCAAGAAGGAGTTCACCGCCGCGGCCGCTTCCGCCGAGGGGTCCGGCTGGGCCGTCCTGGTGTACTGCATGGCGCTTCACAAGCCGATCATCTTACAGGTGGAGAAGCACAACGTGAACGTGATCCCCGGCTTCCGGGTGCTGATGTCCCTGGACGTCTGGGAGCACGCGTACTACATAGACTACAAGAACCTGCGGCCAAAGTACATCGAGGCCTTCTGGAACCAGGTCAACTGGGACGCCGTGGGCAAGAAGCTGGACGCCATCCTGAAGTGAAACGTCAAAGGCTGATACGCCCAGCCTTCAATCCTTTCCCATTTCCTGCTGGGCCAAGTAAATATTTATACGGATTTCGGCATGAGTTGGCGAAATGAACGCCGCGGAGCGTATCCAGGAGCTCAAGGCGCAGCGCAAGGCGGTCATCCTGGCCCATAACTACCAGTCACCGGAGGTGCAGGACGTGGCCGATTACGTGGGCGATTCCCTCGGCCTTTCCCAGAAGGCGGCCAGCACCGACGCCGAGGTCATCATATTCTGCGGGGTGGACTTCATGGCCGAGAGCGCCAAGATACTTTCCCCGGACAAGAAGGTCGTCCTGCCGGAATCGGACGCCATGTGCCCCATGTCGGCCATGTGCACCGACCTGGAGCTCGCCCCGGTCAAAGAGAAATATCCCGAGGCGGCCATCGTCGCTTACGTCAACACCTCCGCGGCCGTGAAAGCGCTGGCGGACGTGTGCTGCACCTCCGCCAACGCCGTCAGGGTCGTGGGCAAGATGCCGCAGAAGCGCATAATATTCGTACCGGACCGGAACCTTGGAGCGTACGTGCAGAGGTTCCACCCGGATAAGGAGATACTGCTCTGGCCCGGTTTCTGCCCCACCCATCACGACATCGACGTTCAGCAGCTGAACGAGATCAAGAGGAAGCACCCCAAGGCCAAGCTGATGGTGCATCCGGAATGCACGCCCGAGGTCATCGACCTCGCCGATCACGTCTCCTCCACCGAAGGGATGATAAAGTACGCCAAGACCTCCGACGCGCAGGAGTTCATCGTCGGCACCGAGGTGGACATGACCTACCGCCTGGGGAAGGAGGCGCCCGGCAAGACCTTCATTCCCGTTCCGACCGCCGTCTGCCCGAACATGAAGCGCACCACGATATCGTCGCTCATCAAGGCCCTGGAGACGCTCTCCCCGGAGATCACCCTCTCCCCGGAGATAATCGAGGCGGCCAGGAGACCCCTGGAGAGGATGATGGAGATAGGGCGCGGGGATTAGTCCTTTTTTATAACAGGGTCTGCAGGGCGTCGAACACGAACAGAAGCGCGAACACTATCATCAGGACCCCGGAGCCGGCGATCACCCGCTGATGCCAGGTGCTGCTCCATTTCCCCTTGGTACCGAATATGGTCATTCCGACGAAGCCTTCCCAAAGGAAGTCGCAGGTGATGTGCACCAGGGCGAAGAAGGGCAGCATCCACCATCCGAAGGTGACGGCGGTCGCCGTGAGCGCGGCGCCGACCGTCGCCCACCAGAGAAGCCAACCGGGGTTGAAGGCGGTGGTCGTCACACCAGCCCAGAAGGGGCTCTGCTGCCTGGTGTCGCAGCTGGTGACGACCTCCTTGTGCGTCCGTATGATGTCGTAACCCATGTACATCAGTATCACCCCTCCCAGCAGTCCGATGGCGCCCAGCACCATGTCGTTCCTCAGGAAGACGCTCAGCCCCAGGAATATGGCGGCTATGGTCGGGACCTCGACCAGGGCGTGGCCCAGGGCTATCTTCCAGCCGGACCAGCGGTCATGGAAGCCGCAGGCGATGGTCACGGCGAAGACGGGGCCGGGCATCAGCACCCCGGAAAGGGATATCACGGCCACGGAGCCCAGGAAGAGAAGCGCGGAGTCCATGTGCTCAGCTCACAGGTACCAGTCGACGGTCAGGTTGATGTAATCGTCGGGGGCCATGTCCCGCAGCGTGCCGCTCTCCACCTCGATGATGGATACGCTGTGGATGCGGGAGTTCATGATCTCGTCCATGCTCACCGGGGGGCTCTTGTAGTAGAGGTCGCAATAATGCTTGACCAGCCAGGCCTCCTTCTCGTCCCGGTCCCGCGGCGGGCGGGTGAAGAAGGGCATCACCGGCATCACGTAGTGCGGCGGAGCGGCCAGGGAGAACTTGTGGCAGTGATTGCTGTACCGGGCGATCTTGGAAGCGATCCTCGCCCGGATGTAATCCATGGGGTCCAGGGCGTGGGCCGGCGGGACGTAGCCGGTCTCCACCTCCACGATCATGACCCCGTCGCCCTTTCTAGCGTAGACGTCGCAGCTCAGCCCGGCGTCGATCATGTGCTCCAGATCGACCTCGTAGCCGTCCTGCACCAGGTACTTGGCCACGATCATCTCCAGGACCGAGTGGTTGATCTTGAGCAGGTTCTTCTCCTTGAGGTCGACGAGCCGCTGCTCCAGTTTGCGGAGGGCCTCCTCGCACGGCGGATCGCAGCCGGCGACCAGCTTGTTCATCAGCGATTCCAGGTCCTGAGCGAACTTGTCCAAAAGGATGCCTCTGTTCCGGTAAACACGAACCTAATCCTTACTTTTTATGCTCCTTGCAGACCACCAGGGTGAGGGTGGAGCGAACCCCCGGCAGGTCCCGGATGGCGATGATGGCCGCGCTCATCTCGTCCTCCGAAGGGGCCTGCACCTTGACCAGTATGTCGTACACCCCGTACACCATGTAGCATTCCTTGACGGAAGGCATCTGGCAGAAGGCCTCCATCACCCGCCCCTCGGCGCCGATGTCGGTGGTGATCGCCACGATGGCGCTGTTCATGATTACGCTATTGGGCTAGCCTGAAAATAAGGTTACCGCCGTCTGATGAAGAAGGTCGACGGCAATGACACAGCTCTCACTCCTCCGCGGAGGGGGAGAACACGTCGGTCACGGTCCCGGTCTCGCAGGATACGCTGAAGCCGTATCCCTCGGAGGTTATCTCGTGAGCTACGCGAAGGGAGTAGGGCACTCCCACGTAGTTGTTCTTCGCCTCTTCCAAAGCCATCTGATCCATCTAATACCTCTTTTTCGGGAATTGGTGATTATTGCGGAACAGCACATAACCGTGATGTTCGGCAATCTGCAAGGTTAACAGGACTATGTCTAATTTTGGACAATAATCAAGGGAGCAAACGTTTAATTCGTGTCAGGGAGTAACCGCACACGTCATTGGACCACTTATCGGATCGATGAAGAGAAGAGGGTCAGCTGATCTTCGCGGAAATGATGAACCCTATGAGTGCAGAGATCCCGGTCCAGGACTCACTCCAGGCGGCGGACCGAGATGTGCAGGCCGGGGGAGCGGTCGCAATCACCGTAGCATTTGCCGGCGGTGATGCGCACCACCTGCGAATCGTCGGGGATGAGGATGTTGGTAATGCCGTCGAGAACCGCCCGCACCAGCTTGTCCAGGTCCGGGCGCTTGGTGTTCTGCTTCCAGCGCTTGGGCGTGCTCTTCGGCCGGGTGAAGACGAACTCCATGGTCACCTCGTAACCGAGGCGGCGGTCCTCCGAGAAGTAGCTCTGCGGACGTAGTTCGTTCTCATGCTGCGCTTCGGTCGCAATGCGGTTGCGCCAGGCTTCCGTGTTGGCGTTGGTGTGTGTCGTCACCACCCGCTCCAGCTTCTTGATGTAGAACGCTTTAGTCGAGCCCTGCGGCACCGGTTCGCCGGCGACGAAGAACTCGATGACGTCCGGATCGAACTCCTCGTAGGTCATGAAGTCCACCGGTCCCGCCTCGTGCTCCTCAGCGTCCGCTGCTTGATCATTCACGTGCATCCCAGAGGGGATATGAATACTCCAGGTAATATAATTTTACCTGTTGAACGCAGGCTCAAGGCACCAGCCGGTTGCGGTCCCTGGGGAACAGAATCGTTTCCCGGATGTTGCTCAGGCCGAGCATCTTCTGCACCATCCTCTCGACGCCCAATCCCCATCCCCCGTGCGCCGGCATGCCGTAGGCGAAGGCGTTCAGGTAGAACTCGAACGATTTCGGGTCCAGCTGCATCTTCTCCATCCTCTGCACCAGGCGGTCGTAGCGGTGCTCCCGCTGCCCGCCGGAGGATATCTCCTGGCCTTTGTAGTCCAGGTCGAAGGAGTAGGAGTAGGGCGTACCCTCCTTCTCCATGATGTAGAACGGCTTGGCGGCCTCTGGGTATTCGGCTATCCAGTACATCTCGTATCCGTCCTGGACCATCAGTTCGCCCAGAAGCTTCTCCCCCTCCGTGCCCAGGTCCTCTCCCAGCTCGATCTTGAAGCCGGCTCCCTGCACCATGCCGACCGCCTTCTCGTAGGAGACCACCGGATAGGGCGCTTTAGGAACGGCGACGTCGCAGCCCAGGGCCCGCAAGGCCCAGTCGCCGCGCTCCTTGACCTCGGCGATGACGAACTGGGTGCATCCTTCGATCATGGCCATGACGTCCCGCTGCGAGTCGATGTGGGCCATCTCCCCGTCGAAGGAGATGAACTCGGAGACGTGGCGGGCGGTGTCGGACGGTTCGGCGCGGAACGCCGGACCGATCTCGAACACCCGGTCCAGGCCGGTGGACATGAGCATCTGCTTGTAGAGCTGAGGCGATTGAGCGAGATAGGCCTGCTTTCCGAAGTAGTCCACCTTGAACAGGGTGGAGCCGCCCTCGGCGCCGGACGCCACCAGCTTCGGCGTGAACACCTCGACGAAGCCGTTGTCGGCCAGGTACTCGTCGATGAGCCGCATGGTCAGCGACTTGATCTCGAAGACCGCGCGAACCTCCGGCTTCCGGAGGTCCATGTAGCGGTGGTTGAACCTGGTCTCCGTTTCCACGTCCACCTTGTCCACCACGCCCATGGGCAGCGGGGTCTGGGCCGCTCCGGTGACGATCAGCGAGGAGGGTATGATCTCGTACCCCGCCTTCACCTGGGCGCTCGGCTTCACGGTGCCGGTGACGCGAACCACGGATTCCCTGGCCAACGACGTGATGGCCTGCATGACCTCCGGGGCGATCTTCTTCTTGGGAGCGGTCACCTGGACCACGCCATAGCGGTCCCGCAGGATCAGGAAGGAGATGCCGCCGAGGTTGCGCACCTCCTGCGCCCAGCCCTCCACGGTCACTTCCTTCTCGTACTCGTTGGCGGTAATGGAACGGGAATCGTAAAGCATGCTCACTCCTCTGAATGGAACGGCTCGATATCTCCCATTCTGCTTATAAGCATTGGCGGTCCAGGCATCCGTTCGTTCCTATCGGGCGGTAAAGCGAAAAATTAAAGTCGTCCGGGCGGGGTGATGACATGCATGCCCGTTAAAGTCACCATCGACCAGAACGAGTGCACCGGATGCGGCATCTGCTACAATGACGAATGCCCGGATTTCTTCATGGAGGGGGACGACGGCAACTCCAACGTGAAACCGCTGTACCAGAAGGGGGACAAGTCCCTGGGCGAGGCTCCGGACAGCCTAGCCAACTGCGTCAAGAACGCCGAAGCTTCCTGCCCCGCCTCCGCCATAAGCGTGAAATAGAACTGGCTTTCCCCCTTTCGAAGGCCGAAGGTCGTCGTTCAGCGATATTGGTTCATCAAACATTATATATCCCACCAGTAATTCTGAGAATCGAAGGTATGGGATTCTAATGTCTCAGAAGGTCACAGTCTCTGTTATCAAAGCTGATGTTGGATCGGTCGCCGGGCACTCCAAGCCGCACCCCAAGATGATGCGCAAGTGCGAAGAGGTGCTGGTCGAGGGGGTCAAGTCCGGGGTCATCAACGACTTCTACGTCACCAGGGTGGGCGACGACATCAACCTGTTCATGACCCACTACAAGGGCGAGAACCACAAGGACGTGCACTCCTTGGCCTGGACCGCCTTCCAGAGCGCCGCCAAGCTGGCCAAGGAGATGAAGATGTACGCCGCCGGGCAGGACATTCTCTCCGACGCATTCAGCGGCAACATCCGCGGCATGGGCCCCGGGGCGGCCGAGGTGGAGTTCACCGAGAGGGGCGCCGAGCCCATGGTGTTCTTCATGGCCGACAAGACCGAGCCTTCCTCCTACTCCATGCCCCTTTCCCGCATCTTCATGGACCCCTTCACCACCACTGGTCTGGTCATCGACCCGAGGGCCCACGAGGGATTCCGCTTCGAGATCGTGGACGTCATGGACTCCAAGAAGATCGTGATGTCCGCTCCCGAGGAGACCTATGATATTCTGAGCTTGATCGGCGACACCACTCGCTACGCCATCAAGAGGGTCATGAGCAAGGACAAGAACATCGGTACCGCCTGCGTGGTCAGCACCAAGAAGCTGAACATCTGCGCCGGCAAGTACGTCGGAAAGGACGACCCCGTGGCCGTGGTGCGCTGCCAGAGCGGCCTGCCCGCGGTGGGCGAGGTATTGCAGCCCTTCATGTTCCCCGCCCTGGTCGCTGGATGGATGCGCGGTTCGCACTACGGCGCCTGGTATCCCTGCTCGGTGGAGGATTCCGATCCCACCTACTTCGACGGCCCGCCGCGGATCTGCGCCCTGGGCTTCCAGATCAGCAACGGCCGCTTCCAAGGCCTCGAGGACCCCGACGCCCCGCTGGGCAAGAAGACACCGGTGGACTACTTCGCCGGAAGCGTTTGGGACGAGGCCAGGAGGAAGGCCGTCCGGGCCAGCATCTACATGCGCCAGCACGGGCCGTTCATGCCCTCTATCCTCGGTCCGGAGGAGATGGAGTATACCACCCGCCCGGCCGTCCTCGGCAAGCTGAAGGACAGGATGGAGAAGATTGACTGAGCTCCGCACCCCGGTCATAATCGTCAACTTCAAGGTCTACTCCGAGGTGGAGGGGCCTGGAGCAGTTCGACTGGCCAAGGACTGCGAGTCCGTGGCTCTGGTCAAGAAGGCCAGCATCGTCGTCTGTCCCCCGATGGTGGAGCTTTCCAAGGTGGCCTCCGCGGTCACCATCCCGGTTTTCTCCCAGCATACCGACAACAAGAATCCAGGTTCCATAACCGGCTACGTCTCTCCGCAGAGCGTCAAGGCCGCGGGAGCGAGAGGAACTCTCATAAACCATGCCGAGCACCGCATGGCTTCGCCGGACATCGCCGCCGCGGTCGAGTCCTGCCGGAAGCTGGGGCTGATCAGCGTGATCTGCACGGACACCGCCGAGACGTCCGCGGCCATGGCCGCCTTCTCTCCCGATTTCATCGCCGTGGAGCCACCGGAGCTCATCGGCGGGGACATCTCGGTCACCACCGCCGATCCAGCGATCGTGTCGCGCACCGTGGAGATGGTGCGGGCGGTCGACCCCGAGGTCAAGGTGCTGTGCGGGGCCGGCGTCAAGAACGGCAGGGACGTCCGAGCGGCGTTGGACCTGGGCGCCTCGGGAGTTCTTCTGGCCTCTGGCGTGGTCAAGGCCAGGGACGTCAAGGCCGCGCTGCAGGACCTGGTCTCCGCCCTCTGAAGACTTATTGCATCGCAAAGTCGCTTCTCCCTTGGCGACCGCTCGTTCATCGTGCGCGCGGTTCTCTGCTTTACAATCGTAATGGTGATCCTGCTGGCGATGCCGATGATGCCCGCGGGGGCTTCAGGCTTCGAGAACGAAGGGGGCGTGATGGTCACACGGGTATGCGCGTCCTACCCGGGCGAGTTCATCACCCTGACCAATCATGGACCTTCCCGGGACATCGGAGGATGGCGGCTCAGCGACGGTGAGGGAAGCATCGTCATAAACGGCTCCCTGGTCCTTCCCGCCGGCGGAAGCTTCACCTGGTGCGCCCCTGGCTCCTTCTTCCCCGAGCTATATCCGGAGGAAATGCGAGCGTCGAACGGCGATCCCTCGGTGGTCTCCAAAGGAAATATGAAGTTGGCCGACGCCGGCGACCAGGTTTACCTTTTCGATGCGAACGGCACGCTGCGGGACCTGGTCTGCTACGGCAACGTGGAACCGCAGCCTCCCTGGACCGGTCCGCCGGCAACCCTCAAGAAAGGCAGCGTCCTGGTCAGGACCGCCGGCGGGAACGGTCCGGAGAACTGGGAGATGGCCGTTCCCGGGCTGTTCTCGGTCTCCTCTCCGCCGATCCCGGCCCAGGTCGTTCCGCTGCTCTACCCCGACGACGCCTTGCCCGAGCTTATCAGGCAGATCGACCTTTCGCGTAACAGCATCGAACTGGCCTGCTATCTGGTGGAGAACTGGACCTTGGCCAGGCATCTGGCCGGAGCCTCCGCCCGCGGGGTGAAGGTGACGGTCCTGCTGGAAGGAAGGCCGGTCGGCGGCGTATCCGTTAACGGGGCGGCCATAGCCTATCACCTGCAGGATTCGGGGGCGGAGGTCTGGACCATGCGTTCGGCCGATTCCTTCCGGCGCTACGACTATCTGCACGCCAAATACGTCGTCTTCGATCGGGAGCGCCTGTTCGTGGCCTCGGAGAACATGGCCGATTCCAGCTTCGGCAGCAACCGCGGCTGGGCGGTACTGGTCGAAAGCGCGCGGATATGCTCCTACGCCGAGGACGTTTTCCGAAGGGACCTCGCCGCCCAGGGGGTCGACGTGTTTCCCCTGAACACCAGTCTGGCCAGGGCCGAGGGGGGTCCCGGTCGGCTGCTCGGGGTGATGCCTCCCGCTCCCGCGGCATATCCCGCGAACGCCTCGCTGCTGACCTCGCCCTACGGCCTGCAGGACGAGCTCGTGAAGGTCATCTCCGGAGCTCAGGAGCGCGTGCTGGTCCAGCAGATGCGCATCGAAGAGGATTGGCTGGACGGTTCGCCGGTAATTTCCGCTCTGCTCTCGGCGGCCGAGCGGGGCGTGAAGGTGCGGGTCCAGCTCGATTCGGGCCTCGGCACCGAAGAGGGGAACTCCCTGGTCGCGGAAACGCTCGAGCAGCGGGCGAGGGAGGAACGTTGGGACCTGGAGTGCCGCCTGACCGGCGACCTCTCCCCGTTCGGAAGGCTGCACAACAAGGGGGTGATCGTCGACGACACGGTGGTGGTGGGGAGCGCCAACTGGGTGGACGGCTCGATGGAGCGCAACCGGGAGATGGCGGTGGTGCTCCGCTCGGCGGAACTGGCCGATATCTTCGTTCAATGGTTCGAGGAGGATTGGAAAGGCGACGCCTCGCCTCCGGTCATCGTCCTGCCGTGGCATTACACGGAAGCCATCGCCGGCGAACCGGTCGTCCTGGACGCCACCGGGTGTTACGACGGCTCCGGGGTGGCGAACGTCACCTGGGACCTGGATGGTGATGGCCTCGCGGACCTCTGGGGTCCGATGCAGGTGATGACCCTGAGGGAGGGGCAGCATAACATCACCCTGCGGGTGGAGGACTCGCTGGGCAATGTTGCCTCGGACCACATCATCGTATACGTGAAAGCGTCCTCGACGGCAACGGTCCCCTGGCTTCTTTACGCGCCTTTACCCCTGATCTTTTCGTTCATCCTGCTCAGGAGGTGGAGCAGAAGGCTTTAGTTAGGCGAACGGGATTCGGCGGCGTTGCAATTACGTCACTACCAGAACCGGGACCTGGCCGACGTTTGGCAGGTCGCCTCGGAATCGCTCCGAGAGCGGTACGACCCCACCATCTTCACCCAGCTGGTGCCCTTCTGGCCTGACGGTCTATTGGTCATCGAGGACCTGGGAAGGGTGGTGGCCTTCGTCTTCGGGATCATGAGCGGGCCGCAACAGGCCCGGGTGCTCATGCTGGCGGTGGACCGCGGCTACCGGGGCGCCGGGCTCGGAACGCTCCTTACGCAGGAGTTCTTCCGGGAGTGCGGTAATAAGGGCATCAGGCAGGTCTCCCTGGAGGTCAGGGCCAGCAACGTCGGGGCGCAGCGCTTCTATCAGCGTTTGGGCTTCTTCGCGGTCCGTCGCGTCTCCGGGTACTACTCGGACGGGGAGGACGGGATCCTCCTGCTCCGCTACCTCTAGTGGAACATGGAGTCCTTGGTCTCGTTCCAGAAGTAATAGGGCGATTTCTCCTTCTGCGCCGAGGATATGTCCGTTCCCAGGCCCTTGGTGTAGGAACCATAGCGGTCCTTGATCTGCTCCTCGGCGCTCTTGCTCCGCTCCACCGCCTTGGCGATGTGCGCCGCCGTGATCATGGGAGCGTTCTCCACCATGGCCAGGTCACCCGCGGCGCGGATCAGCCCGCCCAGCTCCCTCAGCCGGAGCGTCAGGGCGTTGTTGATGTTGTCGACCTTGACCGCCCTGGCCCTGGCCTCCTTGATTATCGCCTCGATGGCCGAGGCGTCGGCGTGAGGTATCCGCCCGTCGGAGACGATCTCCTGGGCGATGAACTGGACCAGCCGGCCGCGGTTCTCCTCGGTGTCGGGCATGGCGGTGTTGACCAGCACCTCGTAGCCGTTGCCGCAGACGCGGGAGCGCAGCGGCGACAGAACCTGCTCAAGGTCCTGGATGTTGCAGGCGCCCACGAAAATGAAGTTGCAGGGCACGTTCTCCACTTTTACTGAGGCTCCGGCGCTCTGCGGGTTGCGGCCGGATATCGGGAAGCGCCTTTCCTGCATGGCGGTCAGGATGAACCTTTGGAGATGCCCCAGATGAGGGAGCTCGTCGATGAACAGCACGCCCTCGTGCGCCTCGTGGATGGCTCCCGGGACGACGCGGTCGTACGGCTGCGTTCCCAGCTGGGCGTGACCTCCGTACGGGTCGTGACGAACGTCGCCAAGAAGCTCGGTCTCCGAGGATCCGGTGGCCAGGACGAACGGGTTGCGGTCCAGGCGCACGATGACCTTGCGGGGGGATTGCTTCTCCCAGTCCCTGCGCTTCTCCAGGGCGTCCTGGTCCAGCAGCCGGATCATCTCGCCGCATCTTTCGAAGACCACCACCTCCTCCTTCCCGAAGCGGGTGCGGGTGGTGGTCACTCGTTCCTTACCGGCCGTTCCGGTGAGACCGGCGGCGTTCATCTGTTCGAAAAGGCCGCTCATCAGATCCCCGAACGGATTGTTGGCGGCGACGTCCGCGCCCTTGCCCTTCTGGCACTTGGGGCAGATACGTTCCTTTGGAGAGGAATAGGCGCCGCAGTTGCGGCACCGGTAGCCCAAGCGCTCGGTGACGTTCACCGGAGCGTTCTTGGGCTCGATGAGCTCGCCCTCGGCGAACTCCTTGGTCTTTGACTCGGAACTGACCTCGTCCGCGTTCTTCACTTCTACCAGAGGTCGCTCCGGGTTCTCCGGGTTGTGCACCACTCGGATCTCCTGAGTGGGGCGGGAAAGGTGCAACGCCAGGGCCTGCGCGATCATGGACTTGCCCGTTCCGGGCGGTCCCACCAGCAGCAGGTGCCGGCGTTGCTTGGCGGCTATGCGGGCCAGGGTCACGGCCTCCTCCTGGCCGATCACCCGGAGAAGGGGATCGGCGGGTATGGAGACCTGGGCGGTGCTCTCCAAGCTCCGCCAATCCACCCTGTCCGCGCCGCTCATGTTCAGTTCAGGTCGTCCTTGGACCAGACGTCGGTCCCGGCCGGCTGCTTGGTGATGTTGCCCATCTTAGTGCCGACTATGGTACCGATCTTCAGGTCGGAGGCCAGGTCCAGTATCCTCTGGGTTATGATGCCGTCGAAGACGACCGCGGACACCGGGTCCTTCTCCTCCTTCAGGGTGTTGACCAGCTCCTTCACCGTCACTTCCTTCATGATCCCGCCCATGGCGTCGATGATGCGGGCCTTGGAGGTAGAGGACAGATCGTTTATCATGCCCTTGAACTTCTCCTGCGCGCCGGAGAGCTGCTTGCGGGAAACGGGCTTCCGCTCCTCGAGCTCCTTCTCCTCCACGGGGGGTCGTTCCTGCCGGTCGGCCCGGGGCTCGCGCTCCTGGCGCGGCTCCCTCTCCTGGCGGGGCTCCTCGCGTTCCCTCCGCTCCTGGCGAGGCTCGCGCTCGCGGCGCTCCTGCCTCTCCTGGCGCGGCTCCCTCGGTTCCCTCTCCTGGCGGGGCTCCTCGCGCTCCCGGCGTTCCAGGCGGGGTTCGTGCTCGGCCTTCGGCTCCTCTTCCTTTTCCTTCTCGCGGTCCGCCTTCTCGGCCTTCTCGAAGCGTTCCAGCTTCTCGGCCTTGTTGACGCTGGGCTCCAGTCTCTTCTCCTTGTCCTTGCCCTCTCCGACATCCAGGTTGAACATCTCGATGAACTGGTCGCCGGGGATCTTGTTCCGCAGGCACTTCATGATCTGCTTCTGGGTGAGCTCTTCCACCTCGTGGGCGCGCGGGGCGCGGGCAACGAAGTCGACCTCGGCCACCTGGAACAGCTCGCGCAGGATCAGTTCCCCGCCGCGATCGCCGTCGACGAAGGCGGTGATGACCCGCTCCTTGCTGAGGTCCATGATGGTCTTGGGAACGTTGGTTCCCTCCACGGCGATAGCGTTCTTGATGCCCGACTTGAGCAGGTTCAGCACGTCGGAGCGGCCCTCCACCACGATGATGGCGTCGGACTCGGCGACGTTCGGTCCTGCCGGCAGGCGGTCCTTGCCGTAGTAGGTTATCTCTTCCACCTGGACGGACTGGCGCACGCTCTCGGTGAGGTCGATCCCGGAGGTCTTGGACTGCTTTATGAGCTCGGTCAAAAGCTCCCTGGCCCTCTCGATGATCTTCTCGCGCTTGACGACGCGCACGTCCTCGATGGACTCCACGTTGATCTTGGCCTTGCACGGGCCCACCCGGTCGATGGTCTCCAGCGCGGAAGCCAGGATGACGGTCTCCACTTGGTCTAAGCTAGATGGTATCAGTATCTGTCCTTCGGACTTGCCCTGCCGGGAGTGGACGTCCACCTCGATCCTGCCGATCCTGCCGCTCTTCTGCAGGTCCCTCAGGTCGAGCTCGTCGCCCAACAATCCCTCGGTCTGCCCGAATATCGCTCCCACCACGTCCGGTTTTTCGACAATGCCGTCAGCGTTAAGCTTGGCCTTGACCAGATACTTGGTGGTGCTTGGGTCAATGTTCATCTTATCACCTCTGTCGAGCTGGAAAAGGAGAATGGCTTTCGCACACCAAGGTCCACTATGCCCATCAAGACCAATGTCCTGACGAACCTGAACGGGTTTTCCATCCGTTACCCGGCCGTAGCTGGCCGCGCGATGAAAGGGTGATAGTGATCATGTGATATAGGAAAGCCCGGCTCATTTTCCAGGCTTTGATTGACAGTACCTTAAAAATTCATGACCTTTATATACTTTATGTCTCGACGAACGCTCGGTGAGAAATCTGGCGTCGGGGCCGTCAGCCGCCCGAGGCCACCTTGACGATCCGCAGCTGGTCTCCGTTGAGCAGGGGGGAGTCCACCGGCACCGGGGTCTTGCCGCGGACCACGATGTGCGCGTCCGGGTACAGGCCCAGGGAATCGAGCATCGCCTCCACCGTGGAACCTTCCGGAAGGCGCATCTCCTTGGCCTTTCGATCGACCTCCACCGTAAGCACGATATCGCTCATCGGCACGTTCAAGCGCAACGGTCAATTAATCCTTTTTGTTCCAAAAGGACATCCTTTCCTGAATCGCCCGTTCCATTCAAAATCGTCAAGTTTGAAATATGAGCAGGGAAATGCCCATGCAAGCCAAGGTAGCCTAGTCCGGAAAGGCGGTAGCCTCGAATCGGCCACAGGCCGAAGGGACAGCTACTGACTTCACGTCTCGGGAGTTCAAATCTCCTCCTTGGCGCCACTTTTCACACGATGCCTTTGAAGAACCCTGGTCCGAGGAGCCGTTCCTGAATGTCGTTGGCGAAGGCCTCGGCCACCTGATAATAGCTCTTCCCGAACTCCCTCTCCATGAACCTCTCGTACTGCACGTGGACCTTGGCGTCGGTCTCCAGCTGCAGCAGGTTCTCGATGACCGGGAAGACCTGGTTCTCCTCCTCGCAGATGTGCACCGTCATATGTTCGACGAGCTTGCGCGCCTCCCTTTCCGCCTTGGGCACGTCGTCATCTTCCAGGGCTTTAAGCGCGCTCCTCATCATCCGCCGGGCCTGGGCGTGCTCCTTCTTCAGCCTGGCAAACGTTTCCGCCACCTTGGGGCACTCCTCGGCCGCCGCGGGAAAGAGGAACCTCTCCTCCTTGGCATGATGGAACCTATCCAAGAATTGCTCGAGGAAGGCCATCGCCTCTTGGAACTCGGCGGGATGCCTTTCCGCCCGGTGGGAGCGGAGCAGCTCTCCCACCACGTCCAGGACCTGACGGACGATACCGTGGTCGTATTGAAGGAGGGTCACCGAGATCCTCATGCTGGAAACTAGGGACGCACACCTTATTATTGATTTGGCCCTCAGCGGGCGCCGTACCCTTCCAGGTCCAGGGCCACTTTCCGGTAGCCCAGTTTCTTCAGGGCCTGCGCCACCTTCTCCCGCTCCTGGAACAGCCTCGGTATCTCCTCGGGGGCCACCTCCACCCTGGCCCAGTACTCGTGGTCCCGCACCCGCAGGTTCTTGAACTTGAACGGAGCGAGGGCCGCCTCGGCCCGCTCCACCCTTCTCAGGATGGTCGAGGTGATGCGCACGTCGTACGGGACCCTGGTGGCCAGGCAGGTATTGCTCGGCTGGTCCCAGTTCGGAAGTCCCAGCTCCTTCAGCAGAGCCCGCACCTCCGCCTTGTTGAGCCCCGCGTCGATGAGCGGAGAGCGGATGTTGAGGTCCATGAGGGCCGCCCGTCCCGGACGCACCTCCTTCAGGTCGTCGAGGTGACTGCCCTCGAGTATGGTGGAGATGTCCAGCTCACGGGCCTCCTTCTTGATCTTGCTGAAGATGGCGCTCTTGCAGACGTAGCAGCGGTCCTCCCAGTTGCGCACGAACTGCCCGTCGTTGACCAGGTCGACCTTGAGGGTGATCAGGTCCACGCCCATCCGCTCGGCCAGATGGACCGCCCTGCTCTGCTCCTCCGGGAAGAAGATCTCGCCGATGGCCATGAACGCGGTCACCTCCGCTCCGGAATCCAGGGCGGCCTTGAGCAGGAGGGTGCTGTCCGCCCCGCCCGAGAAGGCCACGGCCACCTTGCCCATGTCCTTGACGCTCTTCACCAGGGTATCGTACTTCGCGCGCGTTCCGGGTTCCATCAGCCCAATAACCAACAAATGCCTATTTCATCTTGCGCTTTAGTACGCGGGCAACTACAAAGCGTAAAATATCCCGGTAATCCTCCGAGGTCCGATGAACGTCCGCGATGTCTTGGAATCCTACCGCCAGGGCAAGATCGATCTGCAGAGGGCCGAGCAGCTGCTCCGGATGGACTTCCTTGAACGGGTCGGCGAGCACACGCTCTTCGACCACGCCCGCGAAGCTAGAAGAGGTATTCCCGAGGTCATCTGGGGCGAGAACAAGTCCCCCGCCATGGTGGCCGAGATCGTTTCCGCCATCCTCAAGGACCGCGACGCGGTCCTGATCTCCAGAGCTTCTCCGGACCACGTAAAGGTCCTTAAGGCCACAGTGGACGAGGAGCACGTTCGGTACATCGAACGCTCCAAGCTCATAGTGGTGGACCGTCGCAAGGATCGGCCTAAGATCGGCAAGATAGGGATACTCACCGCCGGTTCCTCCGACATTGCGGTGGCGGAAGAGGCCAAGGCCATGGCCGAGGTCATGGGCTGCGAGGTCCTGACGGAATACGACATCGGGGTGGCGGCATTGCACCGCTTCCTCGATCCTCTCTCGAAGATGCTCGACCAGGGGGTGGACGCCTTGGTGGTGGTGGCCGGGATGGAAGGGGCGCTTCCCACCGTGGTCTCCGGGCTGGCCGACGTTCCCATAATCGGCGTCCCCACCTCCGTGGGCTACGGCTACGGCGGGAAGGGCGAGGCGGCCTTGATGGGCATGCTCCAGACCTGCTCCCCCGGCCTGGTCGTGGTCAACATCGACAACGGCATAGCCGCCGGGGCCACCGCCGCCCTGATCAGCCTGCGTTGCCGGCGGAAGGGGTGAGCTCCTGGTCATCCGTCAGCTCAGAGCGGACGACGTCCCGTCCGCCCAGGCGCTGATGGCCGACACCTGGTCCAATCTTCTGAAACGCCAGACCGGCCTGGACCTCGCCTATCCGGTCAGGCAGGCCACCTGGTATACCTCCCGGCTGAGGCAGGAGCCCCTGGGATGCATATGCGTCGAGGAGGGAGGGAAGCTGATCGCCACCGGTTTCGCCCTGAGCTGCGGGAGCGTCGGCTGGATAGGGCCGATGGAGGTCAGCCCGACCTATCAGGGAAAGGGTTACGGCTCCCAACTACTGCTTTCGCTTGAGGCCTACCTCTCGTCCCGGGGGTGCAAGGCGGTGGGCCTGGAGACCATGAAGGACGTCTCCCGCAACCTGGACTTCTACACCCGGGCCGGATACGCCCCGGAACAGGACATGCTGTTCCTGGAGAAGGACTGGCTGGAGGGGCAGGACGCCGGACTGCCCTCGGAAGGCAAGGCCGATCTCGCGGAGATCAAAAGGCTGGCCGCCACCATAAATCCGGGTTTCGACCCGTCCTCCGAGTTCAGCATATACCAGGAGATGGGCATCGGCCGGACCCTGCGGGGGGAGGGAGCCGCCGCCCTTCTTTTGACCGACCCCATCCCCGGTTCCGGGAAAGCCTATCTACGAACGGTGCTGACCGAAGGCTACCACCGACTGGACGAGGCGATCGCCCTGGTGCAGGAGGCGGAGCGCGAGGCGCTATGGTCCGGGGCGAGAGCGATATTCACCATCGTCCCGGCCCAGAGCGAGCTCCTGACCTACCTCATCCGGGGCGGGTACAAGCCCAAGGGGGCGGACGTGCGGATGATGAAGGGCAAGTTCGCCCGCGGCCACGAATGCTCCATCTTCTCCTGGTCGGGCTAGGGGCTCTTGGGCATTATGACGGCCAGTATCAAATAGGCCAGTATAAGCACGCCCGAGGTGAGCAGCGCGCCGACCACCCAGAGCACCCGGACCAGGAACGGGTCGGTGTCCAGGAACTCGGCCATTCCGCCGCATACGCCGAAGATTATCTTGTCCCGGTTCGAACGCGTCATGCGCTTGCCCGGAGCGTAGGGGGCCTGAGGCGGAGCCTGCGTCGGAGGGGCCGGCGGAACGCTGACCGGCGGAGCGGGTGCTCCGAAGCGCCCCGCCTTCATGATCACCCCGATGTAACCCAGCAGGACGATCAGCAGGAAGATGATATAGAGCACCGAGGCCACCATCTCCCCCATGGCCGAGATGAACTCATCAGGCTTGGCCGCTCCCCAGATATCGAAGGCGCGGGAGACCACCCAAAGCACGAAGGTCGCGATGATGGCCGTCACCAACGGCGAGACCAAGGCGGTTTCTCTTGGATACTTTCTGGTGTAATAGCCAAAGAAGAACCCCAGAAGGAAGACCAGGAAGAACAGCAGCAGGGTGTCGCCCAGGAACCCGGAGAAGTCGCCGGCGAAGGCCGATTCTCCGGACAGCGCGTCGAATATCTCCATCACCAGCAGGACGAATATCAGGCCCAGGAAGGTCTTGAGCACCGGCCCCGCTCCCCTGAACGTCCTATCGAAGGGGGTTTGGTTCCAGACCGCCGGGGCTCTCTTGGCCGGTTCGTTCGAAGGCTGCGGCGGGACCACGATCTGTCCACCGCATTTCTGACAGAAGGCGGCCTGATCCTCGTTGACCGCTCCGCACTTAGGGCAATAGACCATTTGACATCCCGCCGATGAGAACATGTCCCAAGCTCATAATCATTGCCCTTGGGGCAATATCTCAATAATGCCTCAGGTGCATCATCGCCACCATGGCCGATGGCGAAGAGGAAAGGGTGCGTCGAGTTCTGGAGAGAGCCAAGGAGGAGTACGGCTTCGTGCCGCTGGTCTCGGAGGTCATGTCCGACCGTCCAGACCTCTTCCTGCCCTATTCGGAGATATCCGCCGGGCTGTTCTTCCGCCCCCGGCACATGGACCGCAAGACGGCGGAGCTGGCGGCGATCACCGCCGGGGCGGCCTTGGGAAGCGAGAACTGCCTCATGGTCCACATTCCCCAGGCCTTCAAGCTCGGCGTCAGCGAGGAGGCGGTGCTGGAGGCGATGATACTCGGGGCGTTCATGAGCATGAACCGCAGCAACTCCATAGCCTTCCGGTGTCTGAAGGCGGCGAAAGAGGGAATGAGATGAAGTGTTCCGTGGGCAGCGCCGGAAGGGTGTTGGTCATCCGTCTGGAGGACGGCGACGTGCTGCACGAGTGCGTGGAGAGGGCGGCCAAGGAGAACGGCATCGCCAGAGGGGCGGTGCTGGCGTTAGGCGGCGCGGACCAGGGAAGCCGCATGGTCGTCGGTCCCCGGGACGGCCGCTCGGAGAGGATCGAGCCGATGCTGGCTCAGCTTGCCGGGGAATCCGAACTGGCCGCCGTGGGCACGATATTTCCCGATGAGAACGGCGAACCGTCATTGCACATGCACGCCTCGGCCGGAAGGGACGGGAGGAGCGTCACCGGATGCGTTCGCGCGGGCGTCAAGGTCTGGCTGATGCAGGAGGTGGTGGTCATCGAGATCCTGGGCACCGCTTCCCGGAGGGTCAAGGACCCCCGCACCGGATTCCATCTGCTGGAACCCTGATCAGAAGGCGTTCACGCAGCGTATCCCCTTTTCGGTGAACTTGCGGCGGACCAGCGATTCCAGCCCGCGATAGTCCTCCGCCCGGTGGGCCTTTTCCAGTCTGTCGGCGATCCCTTCGCCACCAGGCCTCCTGGCGATGTCGTCGAACATCCCCGGGCGGGGACGGAAGCGGTCCAGCATGACCCATTTTATTCCCGCGGACGAAAGGGCCTCCACCATCTCGTCCACGTCCCTCCCGGTGAGCAGCGGCAGGAGCGGCCCGACCAGCGCGTAGGCGTTCAGCCCCTGGTCGGCCATCCTGCTCAGGGCGGCGACCCGTCTTCCGGGAAGCGGCGCTCCCGGCTCCAGGGTCCTGCTGATGTCGTCGTTCACCGAGGTGACGGTGATGCCCATCTCGCCCTTCAGTTCCTTGTAGAGGTCCAGGTCCCGGAGGATGAGGTCCGATTTGGTGAGGACGCTCACGGAGAGCCCGTGCGGGACCATCTCCATGAGACAACGTCTGGTGAGCAGCAGGTGCCTCTCCGCCTCCTGGTAGGGGTCGGTGACCGTGCCCAGGCCGATCATCCCCTTCTTGCCCTTGATCTCCTTGGCCAGTACCTGAGGGATGTCCGTTCTGGCCAGAACGACCGTCCACTCCGCCCTCGGCCTCTTGGTCACGTACGGCGCGTAACAGTACAGGCAGTCGTGCGCGCATCCCACGTACGGGTTGAGCGCATAATCGAGCCCGGGAAGACGGGACGCCGGCAAGGCCACCCTCGTGCGGACCTCGCCTATGCGCGGAACCTGAGGGACCGGCCGGTCGTCGTCCATCAATAGGAACAGGTCAAGGTTCGACATAGTCGTCGATCCTCCGCTGATGCTTGAGGTCCTTCAGGACGGCGCTGTGTTCGGTCCAGGTGCTCATCGGGATGTCCATGCGGGTCTGGACGTAAGCCAGGGCCTGGTCCAGGGTGCTGAACCTGCGCGGCCTCTGGGTCAGGGCCATCCGCACGTTCTCCCGAACGTTCCAGACCCCCACCGGCAGCAGGTATCCCGGGTGGGCCTCTCTGAATATGACCGCCCCGGATTGCCGCCGCTCCCTCTGCAGCAGCTCGTTCACCGCCAGCCGCGCGGCGTAGTAGCATCCCCCGATCTCGGCGTAATCCTTGCGCCCGTCGAAGAACTCGTGCGACGATATGATCTCCACCTGCAGCCCGGCGGGGTTCCACACCGTGTTCGGATACCAGGCCTCGATGAGCTCGTACCTCCAGGAGGTGGGCGTCAGCATGACGCTCCAACGGTTGTCCAGCTGGTCCCAGTCGTACACCCGGAACTCGTTGATCAGCGGGAAGGTCTTGGTGGTCTTCAGCAGGTCCTTGCCCAGCAGGTCGTCCACCGCGGTTATGCTCCATCTGGTCGGCACCAGGCGACGGTTCTGCTCGATGCCGAAGGCCCCGATGCTGAAGGCCTTCTGGATGCGGGATATCAGGACCTCGTTCTTGTACAACCCCTTGACCGCCTCGGCGGCCTTCAGGTCCGTGTCGTAATACGCCTTCTCGATCTTGTGGTCGTACTTGGGATTGGTGATGCTCAGCTTCTCCAGCTTGGCCGAGGGCCCGAAGGGCTGGATGTTATCGTCCAGGACGATCCGTCCGGAGGGCTTCTTGGAGAACTTGGCCTCCACGTCCACGGAGTTCACGGACAGAGCGAGCTCCCTGGTGAAGTCCACTATCCGCCCGGCGTTCTGGAAGTTCTTGACATCAACCAAATGCTTTCCCCGCACCAGACGGAAGCGGAAATCGACTATCTCCTCCATGGACTTGCCCATCCACTGTTCCGGGGTGTCCATGATGAGCGTGTCGCCAAGGTCCGGCGGCACCAGCGGTCCGATGTCCACCTTGGGATACCCGTACCGGCCGACGAAGACACCCGGCGGCGAGCTTCCGTGCAGGTCCTGGGCGTCAATGAGCCTTTTGGTCTTCGTATAGGAGTAGAACTTGATCATCAGGGGGCAGCGGTCCTTACCGCAGAGGTTCTTGGACCCCTTGCAGATGTGGCACAGGCTGGAGCTGTCCTTGTGCGAAGGAGTGAACGTCTGATCTTCCAACGGCAACGCGGCGAAACCCTGCATTATCGGCCTTTCAACCGAACTCAGCGTATTTGACCGTTTTCCAGGGACCTTCAAAAGTGAGGTTGCGAAATGATGATGTCCAGCATTCTGCGGTAAACATCCTCATGGACCGCGGCGCCGTTCTCTATTCCTGGCACGTTAACGGTCACATACTCATCACCGTCGAAGCGCAGGGCCATGATGGTCCATCTATCCGGACCCCCGAGCCGCGGCGCAGATATCAGGGACGCCCCGTAGCCGTTGGGGAAGCGGTAGACCCGCTGTTCGCGGCCGCCCTGCATTCCAAGACAGGACTTGCAGTAGCCGACGTCCACCCGGAACCGCTCGAGTTCCTCGTCCATGATTCAGGGAGCGGCCCTATAGGACAAATAGCTTGTCCGGTCGGAGAGGGCTACTGTTTTATACTGTGTAGGCATACCCGGAGGTGTCAGCATACTGTTTTTAGGGACGCTGAACCCGACAATCTTATATAGAAGCGATAAAATACCGACCGTAAGGAGGCTCATTATGGCTTACGGAATGGGACAAGGTAATCAGCCTATCATAGTTCTTCGCGAAGGTACTGATAGATCTAGGAACAAGGAAGCGCAATTCAACAACATCGCCGCCGCCCGCGCGGTCGCTGACTCGGTCAAGTCGACCCTGGGCCCGAAGGGAATGGACAAGATGCTGGTCGATTCCATGGGCGATGTAGTCATCACCAACGACGGTGTGACGATCCTGAAGGAGATAGACGTCCAGCACCCGGCTGCCAAGATGGTCGTGGAGATCGCCAAGACCCAGGACACCGAGTGCGGGGACGGCACCACCTCCTCCGTCATCATCGCCGGCGAGCTGCTGAAGAAGGCCGAGGCTCTGGTCGAGCAGAACATCCACCCGACCATCATCGCCAACGGCTACAAGATGGCCGCCGCTGAGGCGATCAAGATCCTGGACACCATTGCGGTGTCCGTCACCCCCGACGACACGGAGATGCTGAAGAGGGTCTCCATGACCGCCATGACCGGAAAGAGCGTCGGCGGACAGGGCGAGTTCCTCTCCGGAATAGCCGTGAAGGCCATTAAGGCCGTCGCGGAGAAGTCCGGCAAGGGCTACACCGTGGACGTCGAGAACATCAAGGTCGAGAAGAGGACCGGCGGCTCCATAGCCGAGACCGAGATCATCGAGGGTGTCGTGATCGACAAGGAGCGCGTGCACCCCCGCATGGCCACCCAGGTCAAGAAGGCCAAGATCGCCCTGCTCAGCGTGCCCATGGAGGTCAAGAAGACCGAGGTCGACGCCAAGATCCAGATCCGCGACCCCTCCCAGATGCAGATGTTCCTCGATCAGGAAGAGGCCGTCCTGAAGAAGATGGTCGACCAGGTTGCCGCCTCCGGTGCCAACGTGGTGTTCTGCCAGAAGGGCATCGACGATCTGGTGCAGCACTATCTGGCCAAGGCCAGCATATTCGCCGCCCGCCGGCTCAAGGAGTCCGATATGGAGAAGATCGCCAAGGCTACCGGCGGCATCATCGTCGGCAAGATCGACAACCTGACCAAGAACGACCTGGGAGTCGCCGAGGTGGTAGAGCAGAAGAAGGTCGGCGAGAACGACATGGTATTCATCACCGGCTGCAAGAACCCCAAGGCCATCAGCGTCATCGTGCGCGGCGGTACCGAGCACGTGGTCGATGAGGTCGAGAGGTCTTTGCACGACGCCCTGCGCGTGGTCGGCGTGGCCCTCGAGGACGGAAAGATCGTGCCTGGCGCCGGTGCGCCCGAGGTCGAGCTCTCCCTGAGGCTGGCCAACTACGCCTCCACCGTCGGCGGCCGCGAGCAGCTGGCCATCGAGGCTTTCGCCTCCGCCATGGAGATCATCCCCTGGGCTCTGGCCGAGAACGCCGGACTGGACGCCATCGACATGGTCATCCAACTGAAGTCCGCTCATGAGAAGAAGGGAGCGGCCGCCAAGAACATGGGCTTGGACCTGGACGCCGGCAAGCCGGTGGACATGCTGAAGGCCAATGTCATCGAGCCCCTCCGGGTCAAGACCCAGGCCGTCAAGTCCGCGGCCGAGGTCGCCAACATGATCCTGAGGATCGACGACGTCATCGCCTCCAAGAAGGCCCCTCCGGCACCCCCGGGCGGCATGGACGGCATGGGCGGAATGGGTGGAATGGGCGGCATGGGCGGAATGCCCGGGATGATGTAAACTTCCCGATCGCCTAAACCATTTTCCCTAAACCCCTTCCAACTTTCTCATTTTGATAATCTATGGCACCATAATATTAATAGCGAGCCGATTAATTCAATCACCAACCAATCTGGTGGGATGTAACATGAAAAAGATATTTGGCGCATTGTTCAGCGCTCTACTGTTCATGTTCCTCCTTAGCGCCATGGCGGTTCCCGCTTTCGCATCCACTCCGACGGCAGAGGCCCCGGAATGGAGCGTTGGAGACCGCTGGGCTTTTGGAGCGGACACGGACGTAGGGGCTGAGTTCGACGAGATATTGACCAATCTGACCAACATGCTGGAGATGGCCGATGAGGTCGACGAAGTGAACGAGATGAGCCTAAGCGGCGGCACCGAGTTCTGGATGCTGTTCGAGGTCACCGAGGTCACCGCCGATGAGTACGTGATGGAAATGGACATGGCAACCTCGGTCGCCCTGGACGCGACGGTCTCCATAACTGCCGATCTGCCGGTGGCGGGCACCTATAACTACTCCGACGATCCGGTCACCGCTCTGATAACCGTTGACGCCGATGTGGGCGTCGACGCCACCCTGGTCGTCAATGTGGAAGTGACCTACGACAAGGACACCATGGCCGTCAAGACTGTAGCCATCGATGCTACGATCCGCGCCGAGGCGGACTTCGTGGCGAACAACATTCCCCAGTCTGACGATGATTGGATGAACATGACTGAGACCATCTCGTACGAGGACTACGATGTGCACGGTGAACTGCAGGTCAACTTCGACATGGCCTTGGAGTTCGACCCGGGTCTGAACCTCTACGACTTCCCGTTATCCTTGGATGAAGTGTGGTGGTCCAACTTCACCGCCACCTTCAGCGGTCACCTGACCGGATTCCTGGACATACAGGGTCTGCCCGAGGAGATGGAGGAGAACATATTCTCCGAGGAGTTCGTCAACCAGACCGGGATCTCCGAGTTCCCGATAGTGTTCGAGGATATCGGTGACATGGGGGCGATCCCCTTCGATAATGGGGTTATAGAGGAGTTCGTCACCCCCGAGACCCTGGACATGAGGATGAGGTGCACTGATTACTTCATGGTCAACGACACCTTCCACGGTGAGATCGGCGTGTACGAGATACAAGTCGGCAGTGGCGACTCTCCGCTCTTCATTTACTACTCGGATGAGGTGGGATTCATGGCCTCCTTTGCCCTGGACACCGAGGAGATGGACCTGCCAGAGGGTATCGTTACCGCTGACATGACCACCATGGCCGCGGTCGATCCGGACGTCGCCGAGGACAACATCGCGGAAATATCCGATCGTCAAGCCGCGGTCGATGAGGACAGCGGAATGCTCGGATTCTTCACTGACGCGCCGTACCTGGGCATAATCCTGGTCGCGGTGATCGTAGTGGTCGTGGTGGCCGCGGTGTTCCTGATCAGGAAGAAGTGAGCCTGGAAAACATAACCAAACCCTTTCCCCGATTCCTTTTTCAATCCCGGTTTTGAGCAAGGTATATACGCTATCAGGCTCTAGTGACGTTCCAGATATCAGGGGGATATCATATGAAGATCGCATTGGTCTATGATTCTGTCTCGTCCGAAAAGCTCACTGCCAAGGTCGCCGAGGTCATCGCCAAGACCTTGAGGGACAAGGGAATGGAGGTCACTTCGGCCCCGGTAGGAGACGCCAAGCACCTGAAGATCGAGGATTTCGACGCTCTGGTGGTCGGCACTCCGACCATGGCCTGGGCGCCGACCAAACCGGTCAGGGATTTCTTGGACGGACTGGACGCCGGCAAGGTCAAGGGAAAGAAGGCGGCCAGCTTCGACACCCAGATGAATTCCTTCATCAGCGGCAACGCCAACAAGGCCATGGAGGCCAAGCTCAAGAAGCTGGGAATGGTCATCGCCTGCCCGCACCTGCTCGCCTA
The DNA here is from genome assembly GCA_029560215.1 of Methanobacteriota archaeon. Taxonomy (GTDB): domain Archaea; phylum Thermoplasmatota; class Thermoplasmata; order Methanomassiliicoccales; family UBA472; genus UBA472. The sequence continues at coordinate 35,302 of JAKPZB010000068.1, forward strand.
TGTGAAGAGCCAAAAGAAGGTCTATCACCTCCTGGACGGGGAGCTGCAGAAGGCGGAGGATTGGGCCAGGGGCCTGGCCGACGCCCTCGGCAAGTGACGTTCGCCCTTCGCAACAACCATTAAGCCCTGCACGCGAATAGATGTTCCATGGTCGTCCGATCCGTCAATCCGCGCACTGGTCAGGTCATAAAGGAATTCGATTCCAACGTTCCAGACGATGTCCCAGAAGCTTTGGCCAGAGGCCGCGAGGCTCAGCGGAAGTGGATGCGGGAATGGGATAAGGAGGAACGGATCATTGCGGTGCTGGAGCTGCGCACCGCCCTGCAGGCGATGAAGGACGACATCATCGCCACCGAGACGCTGGAAGGGGGATTCCCCCAGAAGGACGTGGTCGGCACCTACAACGGGGTCATCAAGGGCTTCGACCATTACGCCGCGGAGGCCAGAGCGGTCGGCGATTATGACTTCCCGCTCGACCCGGCGGGATGGCCGGACACCAAGGCCACCATCAACCTGGTGCCGCACGGCGTGATAGCGCACATCGGAATCTGGAACTATCCGTTCTGGCAGTCCATGATAACCCTCATCCCGGCGCTCATGGCCGGCAACGCGGTGGTCTTCAAGCCCTCCGAGCTGACCACCATGACCGGGTTGAAGATCAAGGAGGCCTTCGGCCATACAAGCATGCCGCCGGAGCTGTTCCAGATGCTCATAGGCGGCGCGGACGTGGGAAAGGCCATGGCGGCCGCCCCCTTCGACGCGCTGGTCTTCACCGGAGGCCGGGCGACCGGGCTGGACATCACCAGGAACGCTGGCATCAAACCGATGGTCCTGGAGCTCTCCGGTAACGATCCGGGGATCGTCTGCGCGGACGTCAACGTTCAGGAGGCGGCCAGAGGCGTGGCCAGCGGAGCGTTCTCTCACGGAGGCCAGGTCTGCATACGGGTCAAGCGGCTGTACGTGGTGGAGAGCGTTGCCGAGGCCTTCATCACCGAACTGCTCAAGGTCGTGGCCAGGATCGATGTGGAGCATCAGATCGGACCGCTCATTCGCGAGGAGGCCAGGGCGAAGGTCCATGAGAAGGTCCACAGGGCCGTGCACGCCGGTTGCGAACTGCTGACCGGCGGAGAGAGCTTGCCTGGCCTGGGATACTACTTCGAGCCCACCATTCTTAAGGTCGACGACGACAACCTGGAGATAATCAAGGAGGAGACCTTCGGGCCGGTCCTTCCGATCAGGGTGGTCAAGGACGAGGAGGAGGCCATCAGGTTGGCCAACGATAGCGATTACGGGCTCGGCGCCACGGTCTGGACCTGCGATCCGGACAAGGGGGAGGCGATCGCCAGGCGCCTGGAGGCCGGGAACGTCTGGATAAACGAGCATGGCCGCACCATCAACTGCGGCGAGCTGTTCCAGGGATGGAAGTGTAGCGGGATCGCCAGCACCAATCGGCGCATCACCCTGTTCATGAAGAAGCGGACCATCGTCAACCACCGCTCCAGCCAGGCCCGGCCGCACTGGTTCAAGTGATCTCTCCCGGACCTCAGAAAACCCTTATTAGGGCGACCCTGATTCCGGTGCATGGTGGGGAACAGCGGGGAGATGGTTTCGGTTAGTGGCATATACAAGCGGTACAAGGACCTCCCAGTCCTTTTGAACCTCAGCTTTGACATACCGAAGGGCTCCATATTCGGATACATCGGGCCGAACGGCTCGGGTAAGACCACCACCATCAAGATCATGACCGGCCTCATCCGCGATTTCCAGGGCGAGGTTAGCATCGAAGGACGGTCGATACGCAATTGGAGCTCCGAACTGAGCTCCACCATCGGATATCTTCCGCAGCAGACCTCCCTGCAGGAATGGAGGACCGTCGACCAGACCCTGTACACCTTCGGCCGGCTCTCCGGTCTTCAGGCGAGCGAGGTCGATAAGCGGATCAAAGAGGTCACCGAGATGCTGGGCATCGCCGAATATCGCAAGCGGAAGGTCAGTAAGCTTTCCGGGGGCACGCTGCAGAAGGTGGGCATGGCCCAGGCCATGCTGCACCGCCCCAAGCTCATGGTGCTGGACGAACCGGTCGCCGGACTGGACCCCGAAAGCCGCGTGCTCTTCAAGAACCTGTTCCGCCAGCTATCCCGCGAAGGCACCACCATCTTCTTCTCGTCCCACATATTGAGCGATATCGAGGACGTCGCGGACACCATCGGCATCCTTGGCCAGGGGCGGATGCGCTACATGGGCTCCATGGAGGAGCTGAGGGAGAGGGTGGGAAGGAGCACCGAGGTGAGTCTGGAGACGGTCGAACCGATCCCGGACGACAGACTTCTGGAAAGCCTGCCTGGCGTGTCCAAGGTGGAGCGGGTGGCCGACAATCGGTTCCACATAATCCTCCAGGAAAACGGACAGATCGACACGGTGGTCGACAGCGCCATCAGGGCGGTGCTCGCCCAAGGGTTGCACATCAGGGGAATTCATCCCAACCGGCAATCTCTGGAGTCGCTATATCTCAGCTATACCGACGGGGAGGGAAGACCATGAGCCTCGCACTCTTATTTAAGGACGAACTGAACGGGTTCTACCGCTCCAAGGTAATGCTGGCCCTTTGGGTCGGGCTGCCGGCCATGGCGGTGTTGCTCTACTTCCTGGTGGACAACATCGAAGGCATGTCGATAACATTCTTCACTGGAATCATGGTGTCAAGTATCGGCGGCCTGCTGACCTCCGTGCTCATCGTGGTGAACATACTGAACGAGAAGGAGAAGAAGGTCTACGACCTGTTCCTGATCCGTCCGATCCGCAGGGAGAATCTGCTGCTGGCCAAGTTCGGCGCGGTGTTCCTGTGCGTGATGGTGGCCTCCTTCATCGCCATCACCCTGGCCGCGGTTCTGGACAGCGCCACCGAAGGATACGACGTCCAGGAGATACTCTCGTCCATGAAGGACTCCCTTATAATCACCGTTTCCATCATGGCCATCAATTGTTCGGCCGGTGTGCTCATCGGGGTGTTCTCGCCCAGCGTGCTGGTGGGAGTGCTCCTGGTGCTATTCGGTTCCAACCAGTTGTCATCGATGGTCCTGTTGCCAATGATCACCGGCTGGGGAGAGATGTGGATGGTCGGGCTGGCTTCTATCGGAATATCCGCGCTGTTGCTGTTCGGGGCCGCCCTGGTGTTCAGACATAAGGAGTTCTGAGATCAGACCATCTCGGCGGACATGTATCCGTCGATCAATGCGTCGAAGTGAAGTGAGGTGTTCCAGCCCGCCTTGCGGAAGGCGTCCATGAACCCCAGCGCCACCACCTTCCGCTTCTTCGGTATCTGCGAGAGCAGGGCCTTAACGTCATCAACGGGGCAACCGAACTTCGGTATGGCCAATCCTCCAAGTATAACGATGACATCGGCCTCTCCCGGTTCAAAGGGTTCCTTGCCGATCTGGAATCCAGCCCCGTCGACCCATTTCATAACGCGGCTGCGGTCCCACACCGCCTTAGGACAGAAACCGAATCGCATATTGCGGTCCCTCACGGCATAGGCCAGCAGCTGGGCGAACGGAGGGCAGACCGCCTCCGATCCCACGAAAAGTATTGTACTACCATCTTCCACTTCGACCAATGTCTCCCGGAACAATTTGGTAAGGCCGGAAATGCCCTCCGCTTTGGCCATGATGATGTCGAGCTTGGTCCATCCAGATATTTCTTTCGAATTCAATTATAAATTATTTGAAAAATATAATATTGCGCCCGGATGAACAATGTTAGTTCATTATAACGTCCAGATCTAAATGATTTATTAATATAAATATAATATACTCATATAATATTGATTAAAGATATAATTAATTTAGCCTATATCTAAACTGCATAAAATAATTCAGGACAACTCAATTTCAAATACTTTCGAGCATTAGTCGAAATCTAATATACATTAATAATTTAAAATGTAATCTAAATCAAATAAAATAATATAGTATTAACATAAACTATACAATTTATCGTCAGACAATCGTCGGCTATTATATATGCAATAATACAATTATCATATGATTCAGCGGTCAATATGTCAGACAATGAGCGACTGAGGGCGGCTATCTATGCCAGGGTCTCCACCGAGGATCAGGCTCGGGAAGGATACAGCATAGCGGCCCAGCTCAAGCGTCTGCGCTCCTATTGCCTGGCCAGGGGGTGGACCGTCGCCAACGAATACGTCGACGACGGCTACAGCGGAAGGAGCCCGGAGCGTCCAGAGTACAAGAGGATGATGCACGAAAAAGATCTCTGGGACGTTGTCGTTGTCCTCAAGATGGACCGTATCCACCGCAACAGCCGCAACTTCGCCATGATGATGGACTTCCTGCGTTCCTGGAACAAGGAGTTCAACTCCACCCAGGAGAACTTCGATACCACCACCGCCATCGGTCGGTTCGTCATGGACACGGTCCAGAGGATCGCCCAGCTGGAGAGCGAGCAGATCGGGGAGAGGGTGAAGGTGGCCATGACCCAGAAGGCGCTGGAGAAGAAAGGACACCTGGGATGCCCGGAACCTTATGGATACAGATATCAGGATGGCCAGTTGTTGATCGATGAGAACGAGGCGATGGTGGTGGATATGATATTCCGCATGGCTGGGAATCTTTGCTCCCTGAGCCAGATCGTCGAAGTGCTTAACGATTCACGCGTCCCCACCAAGAACGGAGGGGAATGGCAGCGGCCTACCGTGCACGGGATACTGGCCAACCGCATCTATCTCGGCCAGCTGGTATGGGACGGCATCGTTCAAGAGGCCCCTCACCTGAAGATGATCGATCCCGAACTTTTCCAGGAGGTCCAAGAGATCTCAGCTCAGAGGATCAAGTCCAGGCGCAGCCCGAAGCGCATACCCGCCAAGTCACTCTTCCGGAGCGAGGCGCATGCCTAGGGTGGCCATATATACCCGGGTTTCTACCGAGGACCAGGCCAGGGAAGGTTTTTCTCTGGCCGCTCAGAAACAGCGATTAGAAGCATTTTGCGACGCACAGGGCTGGGACATCGCGGATTACTACATCGATGACGGTCATTCCGGCCGGAACATCCGCCGGCCAGCCTATCGCCGGATGATGGAAGAACGCGATAGATGGGACATCATCCTGGTCATGAAGATGGACCGTATCCACCGCAACTCCAAGAACTTCATGATAATGATGGAGAACCTGGAGAAGTGGGGCAAGAAGTTCAGCTCAATGAACGAGTCGCTGGACACATCCAACGCCGTCGGCCGCTTCGTGGTGGACATCATCCAGAGGATCGCCCAGCTGGAAAGCGAACAGATCGGCGAGCGCACGTACATGGGCATGAGACAGAAGGCCGAATCTGGCCAGGGGCTATTGGGATTCCGTGTTCCTTATGGATATCGGCTCCGGGAAGGGATGCTTCACGTTGACGACACAGAAGCGGAAGTGGTCCGCTCCATATACAATAGATATCTTTCCGGACAGACCATGGAGATGATCGCCTGGGGGCTGAACCGGGACGGGACAACCACCCGGACCGAGGGCGACTGGACGGTATGGTCGATAAGCCGCATCTTGCACAACCCGGTGTATGCCGGATACTTGCGCTGGGAGGACCTGGTCAATCCCGCGGAGCACGCGTCCATAATAGACGTCGCCACCTTCAACAAGGTTCAGGTCATGATAGCTGGCAAGATAAAGAACAGAACGCATGCCGCGGCTAAACTTCTCCCCGAGAAATGAAAAATCATCCAGATGATAAGAAAGGATATGATTCAGAGGTACTCTCAAAACATATTATTGGGAGGATGTGAAATAGTTTCAGGATATTTATATTTATTCTAAAATTAGGCCAGTTAAATGGCGGTCAAACCTTTTGATATTTAACGGCCTATAAAAAAATCCATTAACGCTGGTTAATCGGTAAAGTTTATATTATCTACCCCAACCGATACTTTAAACAGGATTGTTGAACAATCCAAATAGGGACAGTCCGAAGGGAGAGGGGATCACAATGGGAGAGATTTCGAAAGATGCTATGATGACATCAGAGATGATGGCATCGCTGGCATCTGAACAATTTACCTCATCCTTCTATTTGTCCACAGAAAAGGAGAGATAGAAATGGCAGAAGAAAGCAACGTACACACAAAAATGGCAATGGCCGAGGTTTTGGGGCTTTACATGATTGCCCTAATCGGTATCTTGGTCGGTTGCTATGGCCTGGGTGTCTTTGATGGCCTTGGGGTCATCATTGGGATCAGCACTTACCTTGGTTTGGGTCTGCTCCTATGCACTTATGTGGCCTACAGAAATGAGAACCTGCTGCTGACTGGAATTTTCGGCGTCCTGGCCGTATTCCTGCTCGGCTTCCCGGCAATGGTCAACGGCGCGATGGGGACCCTCGGCGACTTCGATTCCGCAATGATCTATATGGTCTTTATCGGAGTCCTGCTGCTGGTCATGGGTGTGGTTTCCCTGGCTCAGCCGGTCAAAATGCTGCCCATACTGCTGATCGTAGCGGCAATCGCGTTCATCCTGCTGGGCCTGTGGTTCCAGAACGACCTGCCGAACGCCACCGAGGACTACCGCATGGTGACTGGAGTCCTCTGGCTGCTGGTCGGCCTGATCGCTACCTACATGGGTGCCGCAATCAGCCTACTGGTGATGAAGGGCAAGCCGGTCCTTCCGTTGCTCATCAAGGCATAAGCAGGACGAGCATAGAAACGCATCAAACCCTTTTCCAATTCTAATTTTTACATAGCTTCAACAACTCCTATGGCCATGATCTGAACATGACCGGGGACCGCGCCCGCTGGTGCTGCGAGGATCTGAACGAGGCGATCGAGCTGGCAGCCAAGCGGAACAAGCAGGGGATAAGATGCATAATCGACCCCTTGGGGGAACTGGCCAAGGATCCTGTCTCAGCTGATGAGGCGCTCTCCGCAGCGGTCCAGACGATCGAAGCGATTGCCAGCCTTGGTCTGCACGCCTCGATCGCGTTGAAGCCGACCGCGCTCGGGGCGGCATACGATCTCGACGAGTGCCTCGCCAGGGCCAAAGAGCTGACGCGCCTGGCCTGGAAGGAAGATATCGCCGTCGAGCTGGATATGGAAACCCGTAAGTACGTGGACGAGACGCTACGCATGGCCATCGTTCTGAGGGAAGATGGCCAGGGTCCGCTCAGCATCGCCCTCCAGGCGTATCTCTACCGTACCCCTATGGATGCCAGGCGCATGGACCGTATCGGAGCGAAGGTCCGTCTGGTGAAGGGCGCCTACGCTGGCGACATGGACGACTTCGATGGGATAATGACCGCCATGTTGGACAACATTGATCTGCTGGCGAGCATGGGAAGGCCATTCAGCATCGGCACGCACGATCCGCGAGTGATAGAGCGGATCTGGAAGGACCGGGGACTGAAGGGCGTGATGGAGGTAGGCATGCTGAAAGGCCTCGGGGACGAGACCAAGGTCAAGCTCGCCGGGAAGGGATGGTCGGTCGCCGAATACATTCCCTACGGCAAGGACTCCTACGCTTATGTAACGAGAAGGGAGAACTATCTTCGGAATCTTAGCAACCTGGGGGTCGAACCTTGTCCGTAAAGGGTTCGATGCTCCTTTTCATGGGTTAAATATAGTAAATTTTTATCAATCCCCTTTTTCGACGTAAAACCTGGGCTGTAGACCCGATTTCTACGCCTTTCAAGTTGATGTTAGGGAGTCCGTCGCATACAAATTTGAACTGGTCTGTACAACAAACTATCAAAATTCATCAAATTAATATGACTAATAATATCATTATTTCTATTTATGTTTATATTAGCATTAATGTTATTGAAATTAAAAATATAATTAATAATAGCAAAACTATATACAATAATAATTCTATGGTGTATGTGATGTCCGAAGGCAAAACAACTATACAATTGACAGAGGCGACACGGGACCGGCTCTACAAATTGAAATTCCGCAGGACCTACGACCAATTTCTGAACGAACTCTGCGATCTTTATGAGACCGAGGAGAAAAAGAACCTGGAAAATTGATGGTAGATCCAAACATAACTGTTAATGATAATTAAAATAATGTAGTAAAGCAACATATTAAAAATATGTATGTAAAACATTGACAAAGCGATTTTCATAAAAATTTTCAGCTCTGGTCGGGCGAGAAGGATTTTTAAGTCAGCGGCTCCCATAACAAATCCAGTGATCTTCACATGAAGGCAAGCATAGAGAAAGCGTTGAACGACCAGATAAACGCCGAGCTGTACTCGGCCTATCTGTACAAGTCCATGGAGATGTACCTGCACTCGATCGACCTTCCGGGAATGGCCAATTGGATGAAAGTCCAGGTCCAGGAAGAGCTGGCGCATGCCGAGGGACTTATCCAGTTCGTCAACCTTCGCGGCGGTCGCGTTATGCTGGCGGCCATCGAAGGGCCGAAGAAGGAATGGAAGTCGGCTGCGGAGGTCTTCGCTGACGCCTACGATCACGAGTCCAAGGTGGTCACCGTCAAGATCCACAAGTTGGTTGATCTGGCCATAAAAGAGAAGGACCACGCCTTCAACCAGTTCCTGCAGTGGTATGTGGCCGAGCAGGTCGAGGAGGAGGACAACACCTCCACGTTGCTGAGGAAACTGAAGAAGATCGGTGATCACATGCCCAGCCTGATGCAGGTGGACGCCCAGCTGGCAACTAGGGTCTTCACCGCGCCAGTGATTCCCGGGACCACTGTAGGCGGACCGTAAAAAAACTCAAAAGGCAGGGGAGGTCCCCTGCGTTATTCTATTAATCAGTTTACGGAACCAGGACCTTGTTCACCACGTGGATGTATCCGTTCTTGCACTTGATGTTGCCGCGGATGATGGTGGCCCCAGCGACCTTCAGAAGCCCCTTGGCGTCAACGGCCACTTCCTTCTGGTCGGCAGTGGCGACGGTCGGCTTGGCCGCCAACTGATCGTAGGACAGCGCGCCCTCAACGACGTGGTGGGTGAGCACGGCCTTCAACTTGGCCTTGTCCTTCAACAACGCTTCCATAGTTCCATCTGGCAGGTCTATGAACGCGGAGTTGTTAGGGACGAACACCGTGAACGGCCCCTTCTTTCCCAGCAGATCAACCAATCCAGCTTCCTTCAGTGCCGCGACGAGGGTCTTGTAGTCTCCGTCCGCTGCCAAAGTCTCTGCGATGGTCTTCAGGTTAGGGTCAGCGACCCAAGATCCCTTCTTTTTGAATATATCGAAGAATCCCATGAAATCCCTGGGAGCGAATTTGACTTGTATCAATATAAAACCATACTATTAACGCTATAAAGTTCCCTATTTCCATTTTCTAATATATAAAAAAAATTTCCAGATGTTCGGAGCGTTATCAATAAAACACGAAAGATATTTATAATGAGGAAAAGCGCGAGCTTTGAAATCCGTTGAAAATAATCTAGTTTAACTAATTGCTTAATAATAATATATGATATAGTTACAA
>JAKPZB010000069.1 GCA_029560215.1 Methanobacteriota archaeon
GTGGATCAACATGGGTCCCCAGCACCCCTTCAACCACGGTCTGTGGAACCTCAGGGTCAAGCTGAAGGGAGAGACCATCACCCAGGCCGAGCCGATCATCGGCTACCTGCACCGGGGCTGGGAGAAGATGGTGGAGAACCGCAACTACACACAGATAGTTCCTCTGGCCGACCGTCTATGCTACGGTTCGTCCCTATCCTGGAACCACCTTTACTGCCTAACCGCCGAGAAGCTGTTCGGCGTCGAGGCTCCCGACCGCGCCAAGTACATCCGGGTGGTCGCCCTGGAACTGCAGCGCATAACCTCCCACCTGCTCTGGCTGATGGCCATAGGCACTGACCTGGGAAGCTACACCATCATGACCTGGACGATCAGGGAGAGGGAGCTGTTCCTGGACCTGCTCTGCAAGCTCAGCGGAGCTCGCATGACCTACAACTATTGCCGCATAGGAGGCGTCCGCAACGACATCCCCGAGAACTTCGGGCGGGATGTCGAGGCCGCTCTGGTCGAGTTCGAGAAGCGTCTGCGGGACCTCGAGTCGCTAATGGACGAGAACGAGCCGTACCTGATGAGGACGGTCGGGATCGGCAAGATGGACGGCCCCACCGCCATGAACCTCGGCCTCACCGGCCCGATCATGAGGGCCAGCGGCGTGGAGATGGACCTCCGCCGGCAGGACCCCTACGAGGTATACGAGGACATGGATTTCGAGGTATGCACCCACACCGACGGTGACGTGTACGCTCGATACCGGGTGCGCATGGACGAGATGCGGGAGAGCGTGAAGATAGTCCGCCAGGCCTTGGCCGAGATGCCCGCTGGCCCCATCCGGGTAAAGGTGCCCAGATGCCCGCCGAAGGGCAACGCGGTCTGTCGCGTGGAGGACCCCCGCGGAGAGTCGCTGATGTACATGGTAAGCGACGGATCGGAAAAGCCGTACCGCCTGAAGGTGCGGTCCCCGAACTTCGTCAACCTGTCCGCCGCGCCCCCGATGCTGATCGGCTTCAAGATATCCGACGTACCGGCCATCATGGGCGTCCTGGACATGTGCATAGGAGAAACGGACAGGTGATCAGATGTCGAACCTCTACATTGAACTGACCAACTTTACCGAGTGGTTGCTGGGACTGGTCGCCGCGCTCCTCGATTGGACCAAGCTGGGATTCCTCAGCGACTTCGGGGAATGGCTGCAGACCGCTCCGGTGGTCGACTTCGTTTCCACCCTGCTCGTCGCGGTCATATTCCTGATAACCGCCATGATGTTCGGGCTGTGCTTCATATGGCAGGAACGAAAGTTCCTGGGAAGGTTCATGGACCGGCGCGGTACCCAGGTCGGGTTCCTCGGTTTCTTCCAGAACTTCGCCGACGGTATCAAGGTCATCCTGAAGGAGCACATCGTGCCCAAGGACTCCGACCACCGGCTGTTCGAGATGGCCATCTTCGCATACCTGGCCTCGACCTTCATGCTGTTCGGTTGCATACCGTTCTCTGACAACTTCTACGTCATAGACGTCGACCTGGCCGTCCTGCTGGGAGTGGCCATATTCGCCTTCGGTCCCTTCTCCATCCTGATCGGCGGATGGTCCTCCAACAACAAGTTCACCTTGATCGGCGGCATGAGGGCCGCCGCTCAGCTGATCGCCCTGGAGATACCGCTGCTGCTGTGCATCGTCTCTGTGGTGGTTATCACCGGCGACCTGTCCTTCGTGGGCATCGTCACCTGGCAGGAGGAGAACATCTGGCTTATCGTACCGCTGTGCATCGGCGCCCTGACCTTCTTCATCGCCGCGGTCGGGGAGTCCGAGCGCATTCCCTTCGACCTTCCCGAGGCCGAGGCGGAACTCGTGGAAGGATGGGCCACCGAATACGGAGATGTCCGATGGGGTCTGCAGATGGCCTCCGATTACTTCCGGGCCTACATCCTCTGCGGACTGTTCACCATGCTCTTCCTGGGCGGATGGGCCGGTCCGGAGTTCATCTGGGCCGAGGCCTGGTACCTGACCAAGGTGTTCATCGTGTTCTTCTTCTTCATATGGGTCCGCGCGGCCACCGTGAGGATCAGGACCGATCAGATACTGAAGCTGGGATGGAGGAGGCTCCTTCCCATGGCCGTGATCAACCTGCTGATCGCTGTGGCCCTTAAGGTCACGGGGGTGTTCTGATGAGGATAGAGGAAAGGAGATACACGAAAGCGGACCACTTCCGGCCCACCGGTTACATACTGAAATCCCTGCAGACCACCTTCAAGGGCGCCATACGCGCGACGAAGCACCGGCCCTGCACCATATTGTATCCGTGGGAAAGGCTGCTCTATCCTGACAACTACCGCGGACGCCCCGGGATAGTCCTGGAGAGATGCATCGGCTGCGCCCGCTGCGCCAAGGAGTGCCCGAACAAGTGCATCGAGATGGTCGATTTCCAGGATGCCGGGAAGGGCAAGGTCAAGCGCCCGCAGGTCAACCTGGGCCGCTGCATGATGTGCGGCAACTGCGCCGAGGCCTGCCCGACCAATGCCATGATCGTCACTCCCGAGTACGAGCTTAGCTCCTACAGCCGCGCCGGCCTGATATTCGACCCGGTCAGGCTGCAGCACCCCTACAAGCCCGGTTACGAGGTGAACTACAAGTTCGCCCTGCTCTCCGAGATCGCGGCCGGTGGGGAGGTCAAGACCTATGCCAAGAACGATCCCAACGTCCACGACACCATAGTTCTGGACGGATCCAAGTGCATCTCCTGCTCGAGGTGCGCCAAGACCTGCCCGGCCAACGCCATCGAGATGGCCGACACCGGCGAGGTCAACCCCAAGACCAAGAAGCCGATAAAGCACCCCAAGTTCGACAACGCCAAGTGCGTGGTCTGCGAGCAGTGCGTAGAGGTGTGCCCGAAATCGTGCCTTAGTGTGAAGGAGGTGTTGTGATGATTTTGGATGGAACCACTCTGTTCTTCCTGATTTTCGGCGCCCTGACCGTCGGATGCGCCGCCATGGTGATCATCTCCAAGGATATCATGCGCAGCGTGGTCTGGCTAGCCGCCACGTTCGTCGGTGTTGGTATACTCTACATATTCCTGAACTCGGAATACCTGTTCCTGATACAGATACTGGTGTATGTGGGCGCCATCAACGTCCTGATCCTGTTCGGTATCATGCTCACCAAGCGCCGGATGGTCGGAGGGGACGCCTGCCAGGAGTATGAGGAAGACATCATCAAGAGGAGGCGGTCCAAATGAAGCGCGGCGACTCTACCCAGGCCATAGTGGCCAAGGTCCTGGTGGTCGGGCTTCTTCTGGAGCTCATGCTTTACTCCGTGTTCGCCATCGAATGGGGCGACATCGGGGACACCGTCCTCAAGACCGCCGAGATCGGAACCGCCGTGTTCACCGACTACGGGGTGGCCGTTCTCATGCTGGGCTTAATGCTTTTCGCCGTCATAATCGGCGGCGTGTTCATCGCTCAGGAGGAGGATGACGAATGATCCCGCTGGAGTTCGTGTTGATAATCTCATCGGTCCTGTTCGTCATCGGGGCGGCCGGGGTCATACTGAAGAAGAACGCCATCGTGATCCTGATGAGCATCGAGATCATGCTCAACGCGGCCATCATCAACCTGGTGGCCTTCTCCTCCTACTTCGGCGACGCCACCGGGCAGGGATTCGCCCTGTTCGCCATAGGCATCGCCGCGGCCGAGGTCACCATCGCCCTGGCGATATTGCTGAACCTCAACAAACTGAGGAAGACCGTGGATGTGGACGACATTAGCCTGCTGAGGTGGTAAAGATGGACATACTGGAATACGCATGGTTGATACCGGTCCTGCCGCTGCTGGCATTCGTCTTCATCGGCCTATTCGGCAAGAAGCTGAACGACCTGAACGGCTACATCGCCGTGGGCGGTGTCGGCGCGGGAATGGTCCTGGCGCTGTGGACGGCCTACGAGCTGCTCACCACCGGAAGGGTGTACAGCACCAGCCAGACCTGGGTGGTCCTGAGCTCCAAGTACACCTTGGAGATGGGGGTCTACCTGGACAACGTGGCGGCCATGATGCTCATCGTGGTCTCCTTCATCTCCTTCCTGGTGGTCATATATTCCACCGCCTACATGTATGACCAGGGCCCCAGGCGCCACCGGTACTTCACCGAGATATGCCTGTTCGTGGGCGTCATGCTTGGTCTGGTACTGGCCAACAACTTCTTCCAGATGTTCGTGTTCTGGGAGCTGGTCGGTGTCTGTTCCTATCTGCTTATAGGATTCTGGTACGAGAGGCCCTCCGCGGCCCGTGCGGCCAAGAAGGCCTTCCTGGTCACCAGGGTGGGCGACGTCATGTTCATGATCGGTCTGTTCATCCTGTTCACCGAACTGGGCACCCTGAACTATGAGCAGGTCTGGCACGCTCTGGACACCGCCGACCCCACCATGATGGCCTTCGCGGCCTTCTTCCTGTTCGGCGGGGCGATAGGCAAGAGCGCCCAGTTCCCGCTGCATGATTGGCTTCCTGACGCCATGGAAGGCCCGACCACCGTGTCCGCCTTGATACACGCGGCCACCATGGTCAACGCCGGTGTCTACCTGGTCGCCAGGTCGTTCCCCATCATCGCCACCAGCGCCGAGGTCTCGCTGTTCGTGGGCGCCATCGGAGGCATCACCGCCTTCATCGCCGCCACCATGGCCCTCTGCGCCCCGAAGATCAAGGGAGTGCTCGCTTATTCCACCGTCTCCCAGCTGGGATACATGATCCTCGGCCTGGGCGCGGGAGCGTTCCTCTGGCACAACGGCCACTACGCCGCCGCGTCCATAGCCTTCGGAGCCGGACTGTTCCACCTGATGAACCACGCCTTCTTCAAAGGCCAGCTCTTCCTGGGCGCCGGAGCGGTCATCCACTACGTGCACACTGAGGACCTCGCCCAAATGGGCGGCCTGGGCAAGTACATGAAGGTCAGCATGATCACCATGCTGATCTCCTGCATATCCATCGCCGGCATCCCGCCCCTCTCCGGATTCTGGAGCAAGGACGAGGTTCTGGCCGTGACGTTCGAGGCCGGCGACGTTGGCCTAACATTCATGGTGCTGTGGATACTGGGAGTGCTCACCGCCTTCATGACCGCCTTCTACATGTTCCGTATGTGGTTCATGGTCTTCAAGGGCCAGCACAACGAGGGCACCAAGCACGCCACCGAGCACGGGCACCACAAGCACGAGGCGCCCATCGCCATGCTGCTGCCGCTGGTAATACTGGCCGCGCTGGCCTTCGGCTCCGGGTTCTCCCTGTTCATCGGGGACGGGTTCTTCGGCGCGGTATACTATGAACATGCCCACGTGCTGTCCATAGGCGAGCGGCTGACCGAGGTGTTCACCTCCCCGCTGACCTACATATCCATAGTGGCTGCGGTGAGCGGCATCATGCTGGCCTACTTCAGCTTCTACAAGACCAATATATCGGCGGAGAAGGTCGTGTCCAAGGGCTTCCCCAAGGCCATGCACCAGCTGCTGCTGGACCGTTACAAGTTCCCGGTGGCCTACGACAAGATAGGCTACGTGGGCGTGTACGGCTTCTCCCTGCTCTTGGACAAGTTCGATCGCTACGTAATCGACGGCATAGTGAACGGCATCGCCGCCTTCCTGACCAAGAGCGGAGGCGTAGTGCGCAAGCTGCAGAACGGCTACGTGCAGAGCTACGCCACCCTACTCCTGATCGGGGTGTCGGTGATCGTGATCCTTCTCTACGTCGTAGGAGTGCTGAGGTGATCCCATGGAAATACCGATACTATCCCTGATGTTGCTCGTATCCCTGGTCGGTGCAGTGGTCACCTTCTCCATGGGCAAGAACCCCAAGATGGCCAAGATATCCGCTCTGGTCTTCTCGGCCATACCCATGGTCCTGGCGCTGTTCATGCTCACCGAGTATGTGCAGACCGCCGGCGGGTACCAGTTCAAGGAGTCCTTCACCTGGATCGAGTCGCTCGGCATATCCTACATTTTGGGCGTGGACGGCATCAGCGTGCCCATGGTCTTCCTGACCACGCTCCTGGTGTTCCTGGCGGTGATATTCTCCTGGGATGTGGACCATCGGACCAACCAGTTCATGGCCCTCCTGTTGGTGCTGGAGCTGGGAGTTCTAGGCGTCTTCATGGCCCTGGACTACTTCCTGTTCTACGTCTTCTGGGAGGTCGTGCTGATCCCCATGTACTTCCTGATCGGCGTATGGGGCGGTCCGCGCAGGGCCTACGCGTCGATCAAGTTCTTCATATACACCCACGTCGCCAGCCTGGTCATGCTGCTGGGGATCTTCGCCCTGTACTTCGAGGCCGCCTCGTTCAACGGGTTCTACTCCTTCGGCATGGAGGACATCAACGCAGTGTCGCCGATGTTCGGGATGACCTTCCAGATCATCGTCTTCGGGGCGCTCTTCTTCGGCTTCGCCGTGAAGATGCCATCGTTCCCGTTCCATACCTGGCTGCCCGACGCGCACGTGGAGGCCCCCACCGCGGGGTCGGTCCTGCTGGCCGGCCTGCTGCTTAAGATGGGCTCCTACGGTATCATCCGCGTGGCGTTCCCCGCTCTGCCGGACGGCGCCCACGAATGGCAGTGGGTGATGGTCATACTGGCCATTCTCTCCATCGTCTACGGCGCCATCATGTGCATCGCGCAGAAGGACCTGAAGAAGATGGTCGCGTACTCTTCCATCAGCCACATGGGCATAGTGATGCTAGGGTTCGCCACCTTCACCGAGATCGGCATCGCCGCCGGTGTGTTCCAGATGTTCGCCCACGGTCTCATCACCGCCGTCCTCTTCATGATGTGCGGCGTGGTGCAGCACAAGGCGGGCACCAGGAACATCCCCCGCCTGGGCGGACTGGCCGCCAAGATGCCTCTCGCCGCGACGTTCATGATGATCGGCTTCATGGCCTCCCTCGGGCTTCCCGGGATGGTCGGCTTCGTGGCCGAGTTCTCGGTCATGACCGCCACCTTCGACGCCTTCGGCTGGCTGCTGTTGATACCCGTGACCAGCATCGCCTTCACCGCCGCATATTACATATGGGCGATGCAGCGCACCTTGTTCGGCCCGCTGACCAAGGAGATCGACACCGATCACCTGCACGACGTGAACTGGTACGAGGCGCTGCCCCTGGCGGTGCTCTGTGGCCTGATCGTGCTGTTCGGCATGCTCCCTGCCCTGGTCTTTGACTACATACGCCCCGCTCTTGGAACCGTACTGGGCCTTCTGGGAGGGATCTAAGTGGACTATACGGCATTGTATCCCGAGATAATCGTGGCCCTGTTCGCGCTCGCCCTGCCCGCAGTTAACCTGCTGCTCAAGGACAACAAGTTCCTGGCGGCGGTGTCGCTGTCCGGCGTCGGCCTGTCCATGCTGGCATTGGTCATGTACTACGTGGAAGGCCTGGGCCCCCTGGCCTTCGACAACGGCCTGCTGGTGCTGGACGACTTCAGCGCCCTGTTCATGATGATCTTCCTGGCGGTGGCCTTCGTGGTCATCCTGGCCTCGGCTAAATACATCGAGGGCGAGAAGCACGCCGCGGAATACTATTCGCTCATCCTGCTGGCCACGGTCGGCATGATGCTGGTGGCGGCCTCGACCGACCTGTTCGTTCTGTACATCGGCATCGAGATCACCAGCCTGTCCTCCTACGCCCTGGTGGCCTTCCGCAAGAAGGACATAAAGGGAGCGGAGGCGGCGACCAAGTACTTCATATTCGGCGGAATCTCGTCGGCCTTCACCCTGTTCGGCATATCCCTGGTCTACGGCGTAACTGGCACCACCAGCTTCTCGGAGATCGGGGCCGCGGTGGCCACCCTGGACGCGTACAAGGAGATGATCTGGCTGGCGTTGGTCATGGTCATCGTGGGCTTCGGCTTCAAGGTGGCCATGGTCCCGTTCCACTCCTGGGCTCCCGATGTGTACGAGGGCGCTCCGACCACCATCACCGCTCTGCTGGCGGCTGGGTCCAAGAAGATGGGTTTCGTGGCCATGTTCAAGTTCTTCCTCATCGCCATGCTGGCCATAAAGGCCGACTGGGAGATCGTGGTGGCCGTGCTGGCCATAGTCACCATGACCGTGGGGAACCTGGCCGCGTTGAACCAGACCAGCATCAAGAGGATGTTGGCCTACTCGAGCATAGCCCAGGCCGGTTACATCCTGATCGCCGTGGCGGTCGGCACCGAGTACGCGGTGACGGGCGGCATATTCCACATACTGACCCACGCCTTCATGAAGGGCGGCGCGTTCATCATAGTGGCGACGCTGACCACCGTGGCCATCGGAGAGAGGATATCGGACTACAAGGGACTGGCCAAGAGGTCCAACTTCATGGCCTTCTCCATGACCGTGCTGCTGTTCTCCCTGGCCGGCATACCGCCTCTGGCCGGTTTCGCCTCCAAGGTGGTGCTGTTCTCCTCGCCGATAATGGGCACGGTGGACGGCTCCGAATGGATGGTCTGGTTGGCTGTGGCCGGTATCATAAACAGCGCCATATCCCTGTACTACTACGCCCGCGTGGTCAAGTACATGTACGTGGACGAGCTGGAAGAGGGCGCACCCTCCGAGAAGCTGAAGCTGCCCAGGAGCATGGTCGCCGCGGTGGCCATCTGCGTGGTGGCCATCATCGGCATCGGTGTGTTCCCCGAGTACTTCATACAGCTCTGCCAGAACGCCGCCCAGGCCCTGTTCGCCTGAAAACCCCTTCTCCGTTCTCTTATTTTTTACCACCCGGCGGATACGCTGGCAATCGATGGTGGTCAAAAGCCAGTAACGGTTAAGTATAAATTTACCATATCGAGCGAACGATGTCTCAGGGCTGGGATTCCTCGATAAAGGATGAGCTTCAGATGGTGGAACAGGAGATCCACCGCAGCATCGGCTCCAAGCAGCCCATCCTCACTGAGATATGCGATTACGTTATCTCGTCCGGAGGCAAGCGCATGCGCCCGGGCGTGACCATCCTATCTTATCTGGCGTCAGGCGGCAAGGAGGTCGGCGAGGTGGTCAAGATCGCCGCGGCCTTCGAGATGATCCATTCCGCGACGCTCATTCACGACGACATAAACGACCGCTCGGAGATGCGCCGCAGCCATCTTTCCGCTTACAAGAAGTTCGGGCTGCAGCAGGCCCTGGTGAGCGGGGACTTCCTCTTCGTCAAGGCCTTCGCCATAGGCGGTTTCTTTAACGAGGAGATCGTCAACCTGGTGGCGGAAGCCTGCACGGCGATTGCCGAGAGCGAGATAGTGCAGTTCGAGAAGGAGGGCGAGGTGGCCCCCCTGGACGTCTATCTGGGGATCGTCGAGGGCAAGACCGCCAAGCCCATCATGGCCGGGGCGAGGATCGGCGCTTATCTGGCCAACGCCGACCCCGACCGCATACACGCTATGGGCGAGTACGGCCTGAACATCGGCATGGCCTTCCAGATAGTTGACGACATACTGGACATCGTGGGCACCGAGAGCTCCCTGGGAAAGCCTCGCATGGTGGACTTCTTCGAGGGAAAGGCCACGCTGCCGATGATATATGCCATGGAGGACCCCCAGGTCGTTCCGCGCCTCTCTCAGCTCTTCCACAAGAAGGTCAAGGGCGAGAAGGACGTCGAGGAGGCCTGGGCCATCATCGCCCGCACGGACGCGGTGGAGAGGTCCAAGCTGAAGGCCAATGAGTACGCCGAGAAGGCCCTGGCGGCCTTGAACGGCCTTCCCGATTCGGAACACAGGCTGGGACTTCAGAGGCTTGCGACAAAGGTAGTCGACCGCAACTACTGACGGTCATGGAGCTGAATAACATGGGCAAGGATCTTAGTTACGACATAGTGGTGGTGGGGGCCGGTCCCGCCGGGTCCACCACGGCCCGCTTCGCCGCCGAGGCGGGGGCGAGCGTCCTGGTGCTGGAAAGACGGGCGCAGGTCGGCGTTCCAGTCCGCTGCGGCGAGCTCATGCCTGACCTCAACGAGATGAGGAACATCTTCCCCGCCGCCGGCGACATGAGCGATATCTTCGAGGTCCCCTCCGATCTCGTCTCCCTGAAGTTCGACACCATCCGCATCTTCTCCCCCAAGAACACCAGGTACGAGGTGCCCTTCGCCGGCTACACCACCCACCGAGACCGGCTCGACCAGTTCTTCGCCTCCCAGGCGGTCAAGGCCGGAGCGGAGATATTGACCGGACAGAAGGTGACCAAGGTGGGGCCGGGAAAGGTGAGCACTGACGATCTGTCCATCAACGCCAAGGTCATCGTCGGGGCCGACGGGCCGTTGTCCTTGGTGGGAAAGGCCTTCGGCCTGGGACGTTCCGCCGATCTCTGTCCCGCGATCACCGTCCAGGTGTCCGGGGAGTTCGAGCCGGTGCCGGAGATGTACTTCGGCACGGTGGCTCCGGGCGGCTACGCCTGGGTGATACCCAAGAAAGGATGCGCCAACGTAGGGCTGGGCGTATCAAGGAAGTTCGCCAAGATGACCGTCGGGGAGTACTTCGACGGCTTCGTCAAGTTCCGAGGGCTGGAGGCCGGAAAGCCCGAAGGGAAAGTGGTCCCCATGTCCATGCCGGTGAAGAGGACCGTCTCCGGCCAGGCGATGATCGTCGGCGACGCCGCCGGGCAGGTCATGGCCGTCAATGGCGGCGGGATCCCCATCGCCCGCATCACCGGAAAGGTCGCCGGCACCGTGGCCGCGGCCAACGTTCTGAAGGGAACGCCGCTCAGCGATTACGAGGCGGAGTGGCGCAGGCAGATCTACAGGCCCCTGCGCACGGCGGCTCACACCAAGGTCCTGGCCGAGCTGTGCTTCGGCAGCGTGTGGCGCACGGAGGCCGCCATGAAGGTGCTCGGCCCCCGGAGGATGAACAACCTCATCCGCTGCCGGCCGATACTCCCCTAAACGCGCCGCAGAAGGGCCCAGGCCGCCCTGGGAACGCTCCGGAGCAGCCCTTTGGTGGACCACTCCAGCTCCCGCTTGTGGGTGATGGTGCTCTCCATCAGCTCATCGGAGCGCTGGCGCAGCTCCTGGAAGGCCCGGTTCCGCTCCTCCGGGTCCGTTATCGCCATCGCGGCGTCGACGCGCTTCATCATGTCCAACGCCTCCGCCGAGCGCCGAAGGCGGAAATCCAGGTCGTCCTTGTCGATGAGGCCGCATTCGAAGCGGGCCCGATTTATGGCGTCCGCCGCCTCATAGCTCACCTCGGCGATGTCGTCCCTGGTCATCCATTTCGTTTCGTACGAAAGCACATGCTTCCATGACGGGGAGTTGAGTCGGGCGCGATGCTCCTCCAGCGTCCTGGCCAGAGAGACGTACCCGAAGCGCTCCGGTTCCTCGAAGGCCGGAGAGGCCGGGTCCAGGAACGGTGCTAAGGGAGAAATGAACACGCAGAGCCGGGGGTCCTTGTCCACCGCCAGGTAGAGCCGCTTGGCGTATTCGGCGCTCTTCACAGCCGACTCCCTGGTCTGCTTGGGCAGACCGATCATGAAGAACACGTCGAAGCGTTCCGCGCCGTACTTCAGGGCGTTCTTGATAGACTCTTCCAGCTCCTCGTTGGAGTACTTACGTCCCAAGGCTTCGCGGACCTCGGGGTCGTGGGAATCGGGCGATATCTCCACAGCGAAGCCCTTGGTGTGGGTGGATGCCAGCTTGTAGAACTCCTCGTCGGGAGGGGTGAAGAACTCGAACACCAGGGAGTTGGTGACCCCCAGGCGTTTCACCTCCGCGAAGAACCGACCCATATATTCCAGGCCGTACCGGCGGAGGTCGCCGACCATGAAGGTGGGACCCTTGATGTACTGCTGAATGTTGTAAATGTCCCCCGCCAGCTTCTCCGGCGATCGCAACGCCGGCCTCTGCCGGTTGAGGAACCTCTTCATGGCCGGGCAGGACCCGCCGCAGACCATGCAGTTGAGGGGGCATCCCTTGATGGAGAACACCATGGTGATGGGGTAGCGGTCCCAGTCCTTGAACGGCATGTGCCCTTTCAGGTCCCGGTGGCGGATCACCGACCGCACGATCCACCCGTAATCCACATCTCTATCGTCCAGAGTGTCAGGGACATAGGTGATGGGGTTGTGGTGCTCGCCGTTCTCGTCCTTCCAGCTGAGATTGGGAACGTTCTGCAACGGGGCGCCGTCCCTCAGAGCGTCCATGAGCTGTCTGAGCGGTTCCTCGGCGGAATCGCCCTTGATGATCATGTCCACCTGGGGATAGCGCAGAAGCTCCTGGTGGAAGTAGGTCGAGGAGTAGCCCCCGAAGAGCACCTTGGCCTCGGGATGGTGCTTCTTTACCAGCTTGGCAATTTCGAGCGCCCCGTGGGCGTGGGGAAGCCAATGCAGGTCGATGCGGAACACCTTGGCCTTGAGCTTGGAGATGAGCTTCTCCACATCCAGCCTGCGGTCGTTGAGCATCATGCTGGCCAAATTGACGATCCTCACCTTGTACCCGTTCTTGTCCAGGTGGGCGGCCATGGAGGTGAAGCCGAACGGATAC
>JAKPZB010000023.1 GCA_029560215.1 Methanobacteriota archaeon
GCACAAGCGACCGAGCAGGCGCTGCGGCTGGTGTTGGACTTCATCCCCTGTCGGTAAGGCAATGGATTATATCCGACCAAGGACGATTTCTTTGCAGGTGCGGAATTGGGCAGGAGCGGACTCTGGTCAGCGTTATTGGCGATAGCCATCACCGCCGTGGTGGTCTCCACCGCCTATCTGGCGGCCGGCGCCCTCTATGACCGCATGATGCCTCCGGAGGAAGAACCGGCGGCCACCGTGACTATAATGCCTATCGCCACCGACGGCCTGGGCGGAACCTACGAGCATAGGGATGTCCCCACCGTCTGGACCTCCGGCGAGGAATACGACATGGGGGTCAGGGTGATCGGCCTGCGCACCGAGGGGGGCATCAAGATCAAGATGTCCATCTCCCATCCGGACATCTCCCCCAGCGACGTGGAGGTGCGATATTACGACGAGGCCTCCAACACCTGGAAGGTGCTCAGCCTGGTGGACCAGGGCGACCGGCTGGTGGCCACGCTCGGGCTCTCCGGGGGCATCGCGGTGTACGATGGGTACGACGTTCTGCACCGCCTCTTGATAAGCTCATACCTCACCGGCAGCTGCCAGGTCGAGGCCTGGGCCGAGGTCCCCTGAGGAACTGAAGGCCTTTCTTTTCCCTAAGGGCGAGGCGCCCACCATACAATTATAAGGTCATATCCCTATAAATGCCCCCAGTCAGGTGCGGGAATGGATGCCACGGTGAAGAGGATACCCAGCGGTGTCTCCGATTTTGACAGCATTATCAAGGGCGGCATACCGCAGGGTTCGGTGATCCTGCTGATGGGCGATCTGGGCGCGGGCCAGCAGGAGTATGCTTTAACGTCGGCCGCCAAGATATCCCTGGTCAAGGAGAACCCCACAGTCGCCGATTACTACCTGGGCCACCGGGTGGGCCAGAGGGTCATGCCCAAGAAGATCTGCTATGTGACGTTCGCCCGCTCCCAGGAGGACATCCTGCAGGAGATCAAGACCTCCTTCAACCAGGATTTCTACGGGGCGTTCGAAAGAAACGTGCAATTCAAGGACTTCTCCAAGCAGTATTTCCGCAACACGCTCGTTCCAAGGAGCTGGACCGGCGAGACCTCCTCCGGGCTCTTCTCGGACGACGGGGAGCAGAACACGCTGGAGGCGCTGGTCGACTATCTGGACGCCAACGCCCACGACAGCATGGTCATAATCGATTCGCTCACCGACCTGGTGGTCAATAACCAGATCGAGGAGATGGACCTGGTGGCGGTCATGCGCGGAATGCAGCGCATGGCCAAGCGCTGGAAAGGGGTCATCTACCTCATACTCACCAAGGACATAGTGGACGCCAGGAAGGAGAAGCTGATCATGGACTCGGTGGACGGCGCGCTGGTCTTCGAGTGGAGCAAGTTCGCTCAATCGTCACGACGCCAACGATACATGTACGTGGAGAAGTTCATGAGCATACTGCCGCACCTGGACCAGCAGCGCATAGCCAGGTTCGCCACCATCGTCACGGCGCAGCACGGGCTTGTGGTGATCGATACGGAAAGGATAGGGTGATGGGAATGGAGAAGGTCAGGACGGGGATAGAGGGTCTGGACGAGATGCTTTTCGGCGGAATTCCGATAGGTTCCACGGTGGTGGTCATGGGTTCCTTCGGTACCGGTAAGACCACCTTCGGGCTGCAGTTCCTGAACCAGGGGCTGGCCGAAGGGGAGAAGGGCATATACATCTCCCTGGAAGAGGACAAGGAATCGATCCTGGCCGACGCCGAGGCGCACGGCTGGGACCTGCGCTCCAAAATGAACGAGAAACAGATGGAGATCGTGAAGCTGGAGCCGAACGATGCCAAGGTCACCATCCAACGCATCAAGAGCGAGCTGCCGGACTTCATCAAGAAGTTCGGCGCGTCGCGCATCGTCATCGATTCCGTGTCGTTGCTCAACTTGCTCTTCGAC
Source organism: Methanobacteriota archaeon (assembly GCA_029560215.1). GTDB lineage: Archaea > Thermoplasmatota > Thermoplasmata > Methanomassiliicoccales > UBA472 > UBA472. The sequence goes on from JAKPZB010000023.1 coordinate 1,953, forward strand.
ACCGATCACGATCGGCGGACGAACCTCTTCAACCTCTCCCAAATGGTCAAGAAGACCGGCGCCACGCTGCTGATGACCGCCGAGGTCAAGGACGACAATCCCTTCGCCTCCCGTGACGGCCTCATCGAGTACGTCGCCGACGGCGTCATCTCGCTCCGCTACCTGGAGATGCAGTCCCGGAACGAGCTGATGCTCTCGCTCCGCATAATCAAGATGTGCAGGACCGAGCACTCCCGCAAGATAATTTTGTACTCGATAACCAACAAGGGCCTGGAAGTGTACGTGGGCTCCGAGTTCTGAGCAATCTTTATTCGTCGTTCCGTCATCACTGTAGCGATGAAGCTCTACCGGGTCGGCAAGGTCAAGAAGGTCTTCGAGGTCGACGACAGCACGTTCGAGT
>JAKPZB010000107.1 GCA_029560215.1 Methanobacteriota archaeon
GGAGTTGTAGTACGCCCCGCCCACGAGAGCCCGCTCGACCTCGAACAGCGTCTTGACGTTCTCCAGGGTGACCACCCGGCCGCCCGATGCAGCTCCGGCCGTTCCGAAGATGCAGTCCTTCACTTCCTGGTGCTGCCGGAAGAGATGCCATGCGTACCGCCCGAACAGGATGGAGTTCGGCCTCACGCCGGTGACTCCTTCCACGTTCAGGATGGCCGTGTGGATGCACCCGAGCGGGTCGGAGTAGTTCTGACGCTTCTCGGTCCAGCCCGAATCCACGTGGTCGTAAGACCCGCAGTTGGACCCGGAGGTGACCGACAGTGCGACCCTGCGCTCCCAGTCGAGGTACAGCTTGCTCTTGATGAACTCCGCCCGTGCCTGCCGCTCCAGGAAGATCGCCCCTGCATCGACATTCTTGATGTCCTCGTAGGGGATGCGGTCCTTGAAAGCGTAGTTCTTGGCGAAGTAGGTCCCGGAGCTGACGGACCTCTCGATCACGTTCGCCTCGGCGCCGGGCGCCCTCTTGGAATCCTCCACCCGGTACGCATCCGCAATGTCCCAGATGTAGTATCCGTCTGACTGCTTATTGACTCCCACGATGGGAGCGATCTGATCCGCTATAAAGCCTTTGGGGTTGTATGCGATGGCCACCTGGGAGAGGGGGACATCAATATGGACATCATGTCCGGTGAATCCGCCGCCTGCCATAGTATGTGTCTCCTTTCGTGTCGTGATGTGGTTACGATGCGGCCGTTGCCGAATCGATACCGAAGAATGAGGGGAAGCTGAACAGGCCCATACCGATGGACCCGGAGGTCACGGTATTGAGGGCCTCGCCCTTGATCAGGTCGCCAGAGACGGCCTTGATCATCGTGGAGTTCGAGTCCACGGCGAGCTTGTTCCCCTGCGATACGGGCCCGCCTGCCCGGTACTTCATGAGGCCGACATAGCCGACAGTGGCCGCCTCCCCGGACTTGGGCTTGTTCTGCAGGATGCCGCAAGCCTCATGCCCGTTGATGGCCCGGTTGCCGTCATGCAGGGCCACCACATAATACTGGAGGCTCGACAGGTCGGACCCGGCTGTGATGCTGGCTGTGAGGAAATCGCCTTTTATCGCCATGTTTCAGATTCTCCTTTCGTGGTGTTAGGCCGTCCAGGACGTGGCCTTGTACCCGGCCTGCCCGTAGAATATGAGGTTCCCGGTGGTCCCGCTGGCGATGGCAGAGATGGCCTTGGCCACGATC
>JAKPZB010000155.1 GCA_029560215.1 Methanobacteriota archaeon
CAAGGAGGTAGTAAATCCCCTGTTGGTCCGAAGGGATATCTAGGACCAAAGAGATGAAAAAGTAGTACGCTCCCATAAATGTAGCTGGGAGAACGACAAACTCCAACCAAGAGGTGATGGAATGTATGCCCTTCAGAAACGAACTCTTTTGCCCATCCGAATCGCTCAATTCTCAACCTCAATGGTGTTAATCACGTTACGTTTAATAGCATTATTCCTTAGTTAATTGAAAATGTTTCAAATAGATTGAAAATTCTAATTATACAGTTAGTTCTATATATGATGCTGGACGTAGTAAATTTCGTGGCTGCGAAGATTCAGGGTCTAGTCCTTAGTGGTCCGAGGGTTCAAATCCCTTCCCCTGCACTCTTTCCTATTCTGAAGCATCGTCGGTCCTATCTTCCCCTTTTCATCAGGAGAACCAGCATAACGACCGACATGGCGATGATGGCCACCAGAAGGACGATGATCACCAGGAGATAGATCTCGGTCGCGTCATTCTCCTGCGGCGCTTCCCCCACATTGGTGCCCATCAACAGGCCGTAGTAGGTCGTCCCGGTGCCTGGGAACTCCGATCCGGCCGGGGCGTGACCGCGCAGGTCTGACGGGGTGTGAAGTATCCAATCCGTCCCCACCTCGATCTGGGCCGAGGAACCCAAGAAGGTGATGTTGTCCAGAGTCAGGCAGTCGGCGAATGCGTTCATCTGGACCTCCCGGATGCTGGCCGGGATCTCGATGGAGCTCAGGAATTTGCAGCCGGAGAAGGCGCCCATGCCAATGATCTCCACGCTGTCCCCCATCTCCACGGATTCCAGCTTTGTGCAGATGTAGAAAGACATCATACCGATCTTCTCGACCCCGGCCCCTATCCTTACGGAGGTGATGCTGCATCCGGCCACGGAAAGCATGGATATCTCCGTCACGCTGTCCGGGATGGTCAGATTTCCCGTCTTCCCGCTCGGGCACTGGAGAAGGACGGTGGATGTCTTGTTGTACAGGACCCCGTCTATGCCCCTGAAATTCTGGTTGTCGGGATCCACGTCGATCCAGGAAAGGCTTTCGCATTGGGCGAAGGCATAGGGACCGATATCCTCCACACTGGCGGGGATGGTCAGATTGGCCAGGGAAGTGCATCCGGCGAAGGCGCCCGTGCCGATAGATTCGAGGCCTGGAGGAAGGTCGAACGCGGCGAGGGAGGCGCAGTTCTGGAAGGCGCTGTTGCCGATGCTCCTCAATCCGATTGGTACCTCAAAGGTTTCCAGTTCTTCGCATTCCGAAAAGGCTCTCTCGCCGATCGTGTACAGTTGACTTGAGGAGGAGAACGTGACCGTCTTCAGATCGTCAACGCTCTCGAACGTGTAACCGTTGATCTCGGTGATCCCGCTACCGATGGCCAGGTTCTCGATGTACCGGCAATCGGCGAAGCAATCCCAGCTGAGAGTGGTAACACTGTCCGGTATAGATACGTCCCCGGCCAGCGCCGAGGGGCATTTTATAAGGGCGGTGAACGCATCGTTATACAATATCCCGCCCAGGCTGGAATAATAAGGATTATTGATATGGACCGATAGGACCTCCAGGTTATAGCAGTTGTAGAACGCCGCATCCCCTAGCGACGATACGCCGCTTCCGATGTAGACCTCCAAGAGCTGATCGCAGTTGGCGAAGGCATAGTTCTGGATGGTGTGCACGCTGCTGGGGACCACCACCGAGGTCACGTGATAACCGGCCGCCCTGTTGAACGCCTCGTATCGGATGATGGCGGTGGGGTACCCTCCTAGGGTGGAAGGGATGCTGATGTCCCCGCCGGCCCCGGTGTAGGCGGTAATCATGGCCACCGCCGGATCGCCGGTCACCTCATACTCGTAATCCCCGTCCTGAAGGGCAGAGACTTCATACGGTACCAGTACTAAGGCCGATATCAGCAAAGTGAAAATCAATAGGATCGATAGAAAGACCTTCATCGGATCGGGTTCCATATCAACCAGCCACCTTATCCTGAGGATGATTACGCCCTTGTCGTGGATTTAACAGGTTCGCATTGATCTATCCCCGGTCAATAAATTACAAATACTACATGTATTCATATGGTGATTATGGTGACATAGGTGAGAATAACACCGGCGAAATGGGACGCGGAGTACGTATGGCTGAGGAGCGGGAAAGGGGTCGTGGCCTGGCAGGCCGAACCTAAGATCAAGGTCCGCGGGGGAGCGGGCGGGGCCCGGGCGTGGAGGTTCGATCGCTTTACGGCAACTGGGCTGGCCATGCAAACCATGGCAGCGGTGATGTTAGGACTGCTGGCGATGGATGGGCACCTGCTCACGCTGCTGCCCCTGATGGCGCTGATCGGGGGAGAGGTCATTTTTATTTCCTCCTTGGACCATAAGGTGGAGCGTTCAGCGGGGGACCATTGAGATGACCAACGTCACCATCAGGGGGATCGACGACCAGACCTACCTCAAGTTCTCGGCGCGGGCCACCCTGGAGGGCGTGCCCATCGGGGAGCTTGCCACCAAGGCTATGAACGAGTACTTGGACAAGGACCAGGGCAAGATATACCGCATCGCCGACATGGAGGACATCTCCATCAACAGGAACGACCTGGAATCCCTGGATGGAGCGGTCATCCTCCAGAACATCGAGCGCCTCACTCTGCATGACGATCTGGACTGGAAACTTGTGAACGAGCGCATACGCTCCATCGAGAACGTGGAGTTGCTGGTCCTGCCCAAGGGGATCTCCAAGTTCCAGATGCTCACCAAGGCCAGGAACGTGGAGAGGATCCGAACCGCCTGAACGGTCCGACACCGATTAATATCTCCAACGGCCATGATCGGACATGGTCGCGCTCACCCCAGAGATGCAGGAGCTTTTCAAGGGAACCAAGTACTTCGCCATGGCCACCGCCTCCAAGGACGGCGAGCCGAACGTGGCGCCCATCGGGATGGCCATCCTGATTGACCCGGAGACCATCTGGATCGGCAATCAGTTCTTCCATCAGACCTTGTCGAACCTCAAGGAGAACCCCCGGGTGGCCTTGCAGGTCTGGACCTTCGGCGTACCAGGCTGCCTGAAGATCAAGGGCGATGTGCAGATCGTGGAGAAGGGCCCGGACTATAACAAGATGTACAACATGGTCAAGGAGAGAAAGCCGAACCTGGAGTGCAAGGGCCTGGTCATCATGAAGATCACCGACGTCTTCGACTGCCGCTCCGGGGCGGAAGCAGGGAAGAGACTACTCTGAAGGATCGACCTGCCCGAGCGTCTCCATCTCTATGAAAGACCGCTTCCCGAAGGCGATTCTGGCCGCGTCCACGAACATCAGCAATCCCAGCAAGGCCAAGAGGAACCCCACGAACCAGCTTCCGTAGAATTCTATAGGGGCGGCGGTGCCGTCTCCCTCGGCCAACGCGGTGGCCAGAATGAAGGGGACGAAGGACAGGGTTATCCGGAGGAATATCCTCCTGTCATTGGCGGCCCAAACCGAGAGAAGGGCGACCAGCATTATCCAGTACCCTCCATGGACCTTAGGATAGAACGTGAAGAAGGTCAGTAGCATGACGATTGAGGATTGCCATGCTGGCATTTTTTTATAATAGGGGTAGAGATAAGCCGCGGCCATGGCCACTCCCAATATCCCTAACTGCAGGACAGAGGGCAGGCTCACGCCGCCCATCCTAAGGAACTGCCAGATGCTGGAGCCCCCGTTGGGTGGCGTGGATTGGGCCAAGAAGTAGTAGCTGGGGAAGTTGATGAAGTCCTCCCAGGCCAGTATGGCAAAGGGGGCTATTACTACCGCGGTGATGAGGGCGAGCACGCCTACTGTCATGGCCCGGTCCTTCCAGTTGCTCTGCTGGAGGAAGTGCACCGGGAACAACAGGATGGAAAACATCTTGACCCATATCCCCAGCCCGATGGCCGCGGTGGAAGCCTCCCTCCTTTTCATGAACATCAGGATGACGGCCAGGATGAAGAAGGTCGCCGCGATGGACTCGTCCTCACCCGTTCCAGATTCGATGATCGTGTAGGGGGAGACCAATACCACCGCCCCGGCCAGGAAGGCGCCCACATCGTCGTAACGGCGCAGCGCCAGGTATATCAGAGCGGACATCAGGAAAGCGAAAAACGAGAAGTAGGCAGCCCACACCCAATCGTGCTCCGCCCCTCCTAGGACCTGTGGCGGCACCAAGATGTAATTGATGAGCGGGGGGGACTCCACACCTGGTAGGTCCCGATAGAGCAGTTTGCCGTCCAGGATCGCCTGGGCCCTTTCCCTGTAGACGTGGACATCGGGATGGAATATCTCCTGGTCGATCAGGTTGACCATGACGGTGTTGTCCACCACTATGGTGGAGCCGTAAATTACCAGTGTCAGAAGTAGATACAGGACGAGCTTATGGCCGACCTTCATGGAGCGAAGATGGATCTTGAGATCTTCCCAGTTCTTGAACGGCCAGAGCTTCAAACGTCTACCTCCATTGACCATGGCATGCAATAAATGTCGGCGGTTCAAATGGGCTGAAGATCATCTTGAAAGGACCCCCTGACCATTTTTAATCCTCATACCCACCGGACATACCAAGGCATACAACCTTGGGTGCGCGTTGGCGTCGATTTTGATATATAATCGATTTATTTCTAATTTTGCCAATTCGTTTGACGTAGTTCAGGGATAGGACGCAAATAATGTAAGCTCGGGGGTGCATCACCTGGCAGATAGAATGCGCATATTGGTCATCTACGACACCGTCTCCGGGAACACGGAAAGGATCGCCCAGCTTATCGCTGAGGAGCTGGTTGCATCTGGTAACGAGGTATCCTGCCGAAGACAGTCCGTTTCCGGGGAGGAGGACTTCATGGGCGTTCCGCTGTGGGTCATCGGTTCGCCGACCCATTGGGGGCGCGCCCCTTTCCGTTTCAACACCCTTCTGCGCAACGCTTTGAAGGACGCCGGGAACGATCACGCTTTTGTCGCCTTTGATACGCGTTACGAGAAGGTGCATTCGGGCGCCGCCGATCGGATCCACCAACTCATGGTCAAGGAGGGGCTCCGACCTTTGATGGCCCCTCAGTTTTTCATGGTAGAGGGGAACCAGCTGCGTCAGGGAGAGGAGGAGAGGGCGAGGGAGCTCGGACGCACCATCGCCTCACTGCTCTGAGGCGGCCTCGGAAGGGATATCGTCCGCCGTCCCTTCCACGTTGGTGGAGAACAGCAGCAGAAGGGCGCAGATGATGAAGAGCGAGGATAGCAGGAAGAGCGCCTCGTATCCGAAGTACTGGGCCACCAGACCGCCGAAGAGCGAGCCGATTATGGTGGAGATGCCGCGGACGGAGGAGTACATGCCCATGGACTGGCTGCGGAACGATCGATAGGACATCCTGGCCACCAGGGAGTCGCCGGCCACGGCGAGCAGGGCCCAGCACATTCCGGCCAGGCCGCTAAGTGCGCATATCAGGACGAAGACGCCGCTCAGGTGCAGGGGCAGCAGGGTGACCAGGAAGAAAGAGGGGAATATGAGCGCGCGCAATCCGAAGGCCAGGGCCTGGATCTTTCTTCCCCCGTACCTCTCCACCAGCTTACCGGCCCGGGAGTACATGAGGGCGGAGATGAAGGAGCTGGCCAGATAAACTGCGAACACCTCGGCGCCGCTCATCCCTACCTGGCGGGTGAGATAGGTCGGCAACGCCACGTAAAAGCACAGGAAGCCGGTGAAGGTCAGGAAGACCACCGCGAAGTATCGCTTGAGATTGGAGGGAAAGTTGCGCAGGCGCAGGTTCTTCTGCGACATCTCCACCACGTAGAGCAGACGCTGAGGCATGAACCGCAGCTTCTCCATCAGGTAGGAGGGGATCTTCAGAAGTTCCATCGGCGGCAGCTGCTGGCGGCTGAGCTTCTCCAGCGGCTCCTTCATATAACACCAGCCCAGGAACACCGAGAGGAAGCCCAGAGCGCCGGCCAGTATGAAGAGGGCTCTCATCGGGGTAGCGTCCCCGCCGGACGGGAAGGCCATCAGCCATAGCGTCCCCAGCAGCAACCCGATGACCCAGCCTATGCCTCCCACCTTGCTGAAATCGCCCAGCCTTTTCGGCCATTCGTCCTTGCGGAAACATTCCAGCACCATCACCGTGCCCACCGGGGCGATGGCCGCCCCCAGGAAGCCGAAGATGAAGTTGGCGATGTAGTACTCGGAGATGCTCTGCGACAGCCCCATGAGGATGAGCGAGAAGGCCACTCCCAGGAATCCCGCCAGCACGAAGGGGACGCGGCGCTTGGAGGTGTCCGACAGATTCCCCCACAATATGCCGGCAGGAACCGAGGCCAGGGAAGTGGCTGCGCTGACTATGCCCACCTGGGCCACCGTGCCCTTCAGCCCCTCGGTGATGAAGAGGGGGATCAGGGCGTTGGTGCTTCCTCCCGAGATGTTGTAGGGAAGGAAAGAATAGTACCAGCGGTCGTCCTTGAGCCCGTCCTTGACCATGTTCAGAGGGGATTGTTGGCTCATATGGATAAACTATGCGGTTCCACAAATGACGATGCTCAGGCCGCGCCTAGGAGCACGGCTAGCGCCACCGAGAACAATACCGCCAAGGACACCAGCACGAACTTGCGGTCGCGCTCCCGGAGGAAGACGCAGAGCGCCCCGACCACTCTGGCCAAGGGAGTGGCGATGAGCATGACTATTCCCAGGGTGAGGAACGCCGCGGGGTCAAGCTCCAGCACCTGGGACGGGATCCTCTCCAGGGGAACGACCGAGGCCTCCTGGACCCCGGCGACGATCCCCAAGGCCAGGCCGAACAGCATCAGGGCCAGGCTCAATATCATCCCCCAACGCAGGATCGGCTGCACGACGCCGCACAACGCGGACTGGGAGGGCATCAGGCACCACCCCACAGGCCGAAGGCCTTCAGGACCATGGTGACGGCCACGATGAAAAGAAGGATAGAGAACCACTTGCGCAGGTCGCTCGCCGAATAGCGAGCCATTACCATGGTTCCAACGTAAGCGCCTCCGAACGTCCCCAGCGCCACCGCCCCGCACAGGTAGGCATCCAGAAGGCCGTGGCCGTAGAAGATGATCGCCCCGGTGAGGGCGGTCACCCCGATCATGAAGTTGCTGGTGGCCGTGGCCGCCTTCAGCGGGACGCACATGCACACGTTCATCACCGGCACCTTGATCAGCCCGCCGCCCACGCCCAATAGTCCGGAGAGCATCCCGGCCACGCTACTGTATGCCAGTCCTTTCTTCAACCCCTTAACGCCATAGCTGACCTGGCAGTTGTTCTTGGGGTCCACATACTGGCAGGAGAGGTCCACCATCTGGCCCTCGGCCGCCACCTGCTCTGGCGAGAAGATGACCTCGGTGCGGCGGAGCATGGTGCATCCGGCATACACCAGGAGCATCGAGAAGAGCAGGAAGAGCAAGGTCTGGTCGGTGTACACGGCGATGAGCGCGCCGACTATCGAACCGATGGTGGTGGACATCTCCAGGAACAGGGCCAGGCGCACGTTCGTCAGGCCCTGCTTCACGTACTTGGTGGCGGCGCCGGTGGAAGTGGCGATCACGCCGATCAGGCTGGCGCCTATGGCCTCCTGCATGGGGACGCCGAAGCCGAGCGTCAGCAACGGGATTATGATCAGCCCGCCGCCGATGCCCATCAGAGCCCCTATGGCGCCGGCGCTCATGCAGAGGAGAGCGATGAGCAGCAGCACCAGCGGTTCCATCGTGCGGCGATGACCGGAGTAGGACATAATGCTAGCGGGAGAATGATTTATAACCCCGGGCTACATGAAAGGGGCATGGGCCTGCTGCTGGTCAGGTACGCGGAGATGGGTCTCAAGAGCCCGGGGGTGCGCCGCTACTTCGAGAAGGTGCTCACCCACAACATGATGGCCGCCCTGGCCCGGGAGAAGCTGGAGGCCTTCGTGGAAAGCCAGTACGGTCGCCTGTTCGTAACCACCGACCGACCGGAGGAGGCCGCCACGGTGCTCAGGCGCGTATTCGGCATATCGTCCCTGAGCCCCGTTCAGGAATGCGCTTCGGACGTCCAGGACATCAGGCGCCTGGCGCTCCAGGTGGCGACTCCCTTGTTGAAGGACGACTCCACGTTCCGGGTGGAGGCCCGCCGGAACGGGGTGCACCCGTACACCAGCATGCAGCTGGCCGCCCAGGCCGGCGAGGAGATCTACGAGGCGAACCGGCACCGCGGGGTGCGGGTGGACCTGCACCGTCCCGATCTTGTGGTGTACGTCGAGGTGCGCGACCGCCGGGCGTACGTCTTCAGCGAGTACCTGGACGGCCCGGGGGGCCTCCCCATGGGCAGCCAGGGTAAGGTCGTGGCCCTAATCGGAGGCGAGAGGGACGCCCTGGCCGCCTGGATGATGATGAAGAGAGGCTGCCGCGTCCTGTTCATCGTGGAGAACGAGGAGGCCATGCGCATCCTGGAGCGTTGGGACCCCGAGCCCCGCAAGGTTAACGGCCCTGCGCTCAAAGCCGTCCATGCCAACAAGGCCTTCGGCCTGGTGGTGGGCTGGTCCCTGGACGAACTTGAGGAGAACGGAACGTTGAACGCCGATGTGCCGGTATACCATCCGCTCATCGGGATGGGAAATGAAGAAGTGGAAAGGCGTTTGAAAGAGATCAAAGGGTAGGCTTATCGCCTACTTTATCTGCCTGTCGTGGGCCTTGACCGACGGTCGGGCCTTCTCCGCGCCCTTGCCCTTCCAGTGCAGGCCGCGTCCCTTGCGTCCGGCGGAGGTCTTGCCGCGGAACACGCGGTTCTTGTTGGCGCTGTCGCACAGCCAGTTCAGGTTCTTGTCCGCCTTGATCGAGGGGTGGTGCTTGTCCACCAGAATGATCTCGTACCAGACGTTCTTGCCGTCCTCGCCGACCCAGTAGGAGTTGAGCACCTCGAGGTTGGGGTAGCGCTTGGCGGCCCTCTCCTCGGCGATCCGCTTCAGGCTCTTGCCCATGGTGATCTTCTTCATACCCTCGCGCTTGGCGCGGCGTCCCTTGTAGCCGAAGCGCTTCTGCAGGCCGCCCTTGCGGACGTGGCCGCGGACCACGATGATGCCCTGCTTGGCCTTGTAGCCCAGAGCGCGGGCGCGGTCCAGACGGGTGGGCCTCTCCAGGCGGCAGAAGTTGGGCTCCCGCCTCCAGAGGATGAGCCTCTCCCACATAAGTCCCTTAACGTAAGAAGCATCGGGCCGGTCCCAGGCGTCGGAGATGTAGGAGTACATGCTCTTTCCGTTCACTGGCCTGGGCCCTTCCTCGTTATCGTCAACCTTCTTGTCTACCATTTGTATCACCAGTGCCGCCGTTGGCGGCGCTTCGGGATTCGCCCCTTGCGGAGTACATATCCGGCGAGACTTGTCTCGCTACGATGCCCACTGATAATGTAGCCTTATTTAAACGATTTGTTCATAGGAATCGCCGCCTGGTATGCACCAGTGTTCATGGGCGGGAGTTGCGTTGGACCAATCGATCTATCTCTGAAAGGACAAGGTGCATGGTGGTGCCCGGATTGGACGGAATTGCCCTTTTGATGTCTTCGCTCCAGGTTACCTGTGCCCTAGTCAATGCACTTCGCCTCAATGGATCGAGCACATCGCGATAGATCCCGGTCTTGTGATATTTTTTTATGTGTTCCTTCAAGCATCGATGCACCTCCGCGCAAGGGGCCGCCGACATCACATCCCGGAAATGCATCAGGAGCCATAGCTCGAAGCAAGGATTGGTCATGGCCAGAAGGACGCCCGATCGGTGGGCGAGCTTTATCGCCCGCGAGAGGTTCGTTACATCGTTCCCCTCGATGTCGAACACGCATATCGCCATATCCCCGTGGTCTATGTCGATCCCTCTCGCATCCATCTGCCCGACGCAGAGCTTGACCAGCCCCAGCGCATCCGTCGGATGCGACTTGGGCACAACAATCTGGACGGTGCTCTTCCGGGTCCTGAGTCCCGCGAAGTAATTTCGCTCGGTCGTTCCTTCGGCCACCACCAGAATGGTGTTCGATGGTTCTCGTTCAGCCATCCGCCTTTTTGAAGGATAACCCACTAGACCACCTTGGCCGGGATGATAGCGGGTATGCCTCCGTACCGGCCGGACTGATATGCTTTCATCACATCGCGGTCCTTCCGCTCCCTGAACTCCACCAGAGATACGAGATCGGAGATGCCGTTCTCTGGGGACCGATCGACGAACCATATCTGATCCCGCCGGAGGCTGTCGAGGTCCAGGAAGAGCTGGTCATGGGTATTGAAGATCAGCTGCGCATTCTTCTTGTTCTGCGATGGATCGTGGAACAGGGAGACCAGCCATTCGCTGATGTCATGGTGAAGCTTGGTGTCGAGCTCGTCCACGACAAGCGTTCCTCCTCTCTGCAATATGTCGATCATCGGCCCGATTATGTTGAACAGCTTCCTGGTGCCCTCTGATTCGAAGATGTATGGGAGTTGCTTATCGACCTCTGTCCCACCGCCCCCTTTCACCTTATGAGTGAACCTAAGGTCGGTCTGCTTGGCCTCATTCCCCAGGACGGTCATTACGCCCAGAATCTGCGGTGGCATGGCCCCATAAAGACTAGCTATCGGCACTTTGCGAACTTTTCCGTCGATTCCCGTGATGCCGAGGTCTGCTATTTGCATTGCCTTGACCATCAATGCCTTGGTCTTCTTGTTGTGGTTCATGAACTCGATCGCATCTTCGGTCATCCGGGGGGAGTCGGTATTATCGATGGTCACGAGATGCTTCTGGAACCAGTCGAAGGCCGGAGTCGTCGCAGCGTAATTGAACTGGACTGAAGTCGACAGATAAAGTTGGTTCTCTAAGGTCCGTCGGGAGATGACCTCTTGCTCGGTCTTATCGCGGTTGAACTTGAATTCGTTCCCGTGGCGTGAGAAGATCGTGGCCACCTTTCCGTTGGGGTAATGGCTTAGCTCCTCTTCCACGATCTTGTGGTGATCATAGCTCATGGAGTACTCGTACATGACTTGTTTGTGCACGAATGAAATGGAGAATCGGGTCGGCTCCTTGGTGCATGCATCATCGAAAGCGAATGGCTGATGATTGAGACCGGTCCCCTTTTGATGATTGTGCGATTGGATGACGAAGTTCCGGAGGATGGTGATCGCCAGGACCAGGTTCGTCTTCCCGGAGGCGTTGGCCCCGTAAATGACCGCGCTGTTCAGGACCCTGTCGTCCTTGAGGGATGGATCGCTGGACAGATTGCATGGCAGGCTCTTATCGGATGATGCCATCATACTGAAGGTGGTCGGGTCACGGAACGATCTGAAGTTCTCCACGGTGAACTCGAGGAGCATACTTAGTAGCTACAGAGTGGTTAAATAAATAATTTTGTGATAGAATCACAAATTATTGTTATTAATTATATTTTTAATAATTTACATGAAGTCGTCCAATGACAGCTTCTTGTCGGTCTTCTTGACCTGCTCCAGCTTGATCTTCGGTCGGTCCTCCTCCGGACCGTAGTCGAACAGGTTGGCCTGCTGGTTCCCGTTCAGCAGGTCCTTCTCGCCCCAGCCGAAAACTTCCGTCGCTCGCGACAGCGTCTGCGCCAGGCGTTCCGCGTAGTAGCGGTAATCGGGGGTGTAGGTGAACTCCTGGCCGGAGATGTACGGCTGCACCTCCTGCGGCTTCTTGCGGAAGTTGGTGACTATCCACGACACCTTCATCCCGGGCACGAACTCGTATCCCATCTCCATCAGCTTCTTGGCCGTCTGCACCGTGGCCTGGGCGTCGGGGTTGGCGTAGTCCTTGAAATTGCGGCAGCCCTTGGATATGACCAGCTTCTCCAGCGGGACCTTGCCGGCCAGGGTGTCCTGAACGTAGCCCCGGGCGGCCTTGACCGCCTCGTCGGTCTTCCCGTCCATGATGAACTCGAAGACGGTCATCAGCGATTCGGACTGCAGGTCGAAGGAGTCGGTGCGCCGCACCTCGTAACCGCGGATGACCAGCTCCTCCTTCGGCCAGACCATGCGCCCGACGTAACGCTTCTTCTTGCCGTGCGAGAACAGCGGCTCCATGATCTTCTCGAACTCCAGGGAGCCGCCCTCCTTGGAGAAGCGGTTGGCCAGCTCCTTCCCGAACTCCAGCGAGCCCTCCAGATTGTCATGGGGAGACTGGACGAATATGGAGTCGGTGTCCGAGTAGATCACGTTCACCCCTTCGTCCGTCAGGGATCTGATGATGCCTTTGGTCGTATCCCTGGCGAAGGCGGTTATGCTCCCTCCGATGGAACGGTCGGTGAAGCGGTAGAAGGAGGAGGCGAAGACCCCGTAGAAGGAGTTCATGAGGATCTTGATGGCCCCCTGCAGACCGTCGTAGTAATGCGCCTCCTCGGGGTCCCTGGCCTTTTTAGCCAGCGATTTCGTCTCATCCCTGCGGCGCATCAGGTCCGCCAATATGGAAGGGAGGATGCCGGGCTGCTGTTCCTTGCTCAGGAAGTGCACGCCCAGCGGGGAGACGATGGTGCCGCGCTCATCGCGGGTGGTGAAGCAGATGTTGCGGGAGATGATGAGACTGGGGTACATGGACTTGAAGTCCAGGACGCAGACCCAGTGATACACGCCCGGAGAGATCTCGTGCACGTAGCCGCCCTCGATGGCGTTCTCCTCATCGTCGTCGTAATTGCCGGTGAGCGGCACGGCCACCTGCGGTACGTGACGGTCGGCGGCGCGGATCATGATGGCGTCGATGAGCTGCGAGGAACCGGAGTTCAGCACGTCATCCACCGGCATGCGGGACACTGCCGCCAGGTCCATCCCCTTCCGGATGCGGCCGACCTTGCCAAGAATCTTGAGGGCCAGCTCGGCGTCCCGGGTGCAGTAGGCCAGCACCTTGTCCCGGTTGTTCAGCCACTCCTTGTCGATGGCCCGGGGATCGTAATCCTCCCCGACCTTCATCTTCATGTCCACGTCCAGCTTCTCCTCGCCCAGGAGAGACTTAGAGACAGCGTTCAGCGTCTCCTGCTTGGGCTTGATCTCGATCTTGACCGCCCACCAGGCGTCCGCGATCAGCCGGCCGGTGCAGCGCCAGAACTTGTTCATGACCCGGCGGGGGGTGGAGTGGTCCCTTCCCCACTTCAGCTCGTCGATGCCGTACTTCTTGGCCCGCTCCATGATGAACGGGATGTCGTAGCCGTCGATGTTGTAGCCGGTGATGACGTCGGGGTCCTCCATCTGGATGACCTCGGTGAACCTCTCGATCATCTCCTTTTCCGTTCCTACCAGGGGTTCGCCGGCCCTGACCCCGCCCTCGTCCTTGATGACGTAGCAGATGGTGTATATGGTCTCGTCAGTGATGGAGTTCTCGATGTCGAAGCTGAGGATCTTGAGCTTCGGAGTGAATGGAGGTATCTCGGTGAAGCCGCGAAGGTTGACCACCAGGTCGGTGGTGTAGTCGCCCTTGACCTCCTCCCCGCGGGCGGTGAAGCACGCGGGAAGGTCGTTGTCGTAGATGAAGCGATGATGGAAGGGGATGTCGGCGGCGAAGACCTCCATGCCCTGACGCTTGAGCTCGCTGCGATACTGCGGCACGGCCCAGGGGAACTTGATGATGACCTTGGAGCACCTCTGTGTCCGGCCTTTATTGATCAGGAAGAGGTCCACCGGCTCGATGGTAAGGAAATCGTCCTTGCCCTGAACGTATGGTAGGACCTCCTCCGGCGGCGCGGCCACGTGGAAATAGGGACGGAAACCGGTCTTGCGCAAGGTTATCGACCGGCCGTCGCGGGTCTTGCCGAACAGCTCGACCACTATGCTGTCGTTGTCCCCCTTCGAATAGGAGGCCGTGAGAAGCCGAACGTCCCATTCGCCCATTTCTTACCTCTTGGCCACTATGGTCATAACGTCCTCGTTCTCCAGCAGGTGGTCGTGGCCGACGACCCTATGCGTGCGGGCGTTGATGGCCCGGATGAAATTATCTCCCAGGTCGGTATGGACCTTGTAGGCCAGGTCCTTGGCGTTGCTGCCCTTGCGGAGAAGGAAGGCGTCCGGGAGCACCCGGCCGTCGTGGTCGGTGAGATGCGTCTCGTCCTCCACCGGATAGACCACTATCTGGTCCAGCAGATCGTAGGTCACCGCCTCCAGGCACTTCTGCACACCGGTGCCGTCGTACCTGGACATGACCTGGGCCATGAAGTCCAGCGCCTTCTTCTGATTGGGATTGAGCTTGGCCGGGTCGTTGACCTTGAACCCCTTGTCGCCTGGCACGTAGGACACCAGTCCAGCCTTGGCCGCCCGGCGCAGGGCGAGCTCGGTCTCCGCGCAGGTGGGGACGGTCAGGTATCCTTCGAGCTCGCTCAGCCTCTTCATGATCTCAGGGTCCGCCGCATCGGCCTTGTTGAGGGCGATGATCATCGGCTTGCTGAGCATCCTGATGTTCGCCGCCAGACGGTAAAGGTCTTCGTCCTTCCAGTCGATGATCTTGTGCGGCATCTCCGAGGTGCGGAGGGCCGCGGAGACCTGCGCTTCGGTCACGCCTAGCCCGGTCAACCGGTCGTGGATGACCAGCTCGATCTTCTGCCCCTCCAGGTGCGCCCCGCGGGCCAGCTTGTCGAACCCCTTCATCATGATGCCTTTGATCCACTGGTTGATCTCCCTCTCCAGGAACCTCAGGTCCTCCGCCGGGTCGTGGCTTCCGGGTTTCACGGCGTTCCCTTCGGCGTCCGTGGAGCCGCTGGCGTCGACGATATGGATGAAGGCGTCCGCCTGGCGCAGGTCGTCGAGGAACTGGTTCCCTAGGCCCTTTCCTTGGCAGGCGTCCGGAACCAGTCCGGCCACGTCCAGAAGCTCGATGGGCACCAGTCGCACCCCGTTCTCGCAGGCCGAGTTCCGGGGGTTGCACTTGACATTGAAGTCCAGGTGCGGGCACTTGGAGCGCACGTAGCCCATGCCCTTGTTGGGCTTGATGGTGGTGAAGGGGTAGTTCGCGATCTCCGCGGTGGCCATGGTGGCGGCGGAGAAGAAGGTGGACTTCCCAACGTTGGGTTTACCGACTATCCCGATTAGCATGTTCTCTCCTCTCCTCCATAAGGTGGTTAAAGTTAAAATGATTGCTCGAGGGTCGTCGAAAGAGGTGTCATCTCCCGTCGGGGAAGGCTACCTGGGGGCGCTTGGAGAGGAACGAGGCGGGAAGGTCCTTGACCATTCTCTCGGCGTCCTTGAGCTTCAACCCCAGGGACATGAGGCGCGGCGGCATCCAGGCGTTCCCGGTGGGGTCCACCGGCCCAATGACCAGCGCCTGGTCCGGACAGTTGGAGGCGAGCCCCGCCGGGTAGGCGAGGAAAGAGGCGCAGCTGGGTCCCCAGGGCGCAATGGTGGAAGTGAACGCGTCCGGAGTGCCGAAGTGGTGCAGGGCGAGCAGGTTACGGAGCTGCTCAGCCTCGGCGAACAGCAGCAGCGACCTCGGCGACCCATCACCTTCACTGTAGGACCTGCATTGCGCGACACAAAGATAGTTCACCGGCGGGCGGACCCTGCCCACGAAAGCCTTGCTCCTCAGTACCATGTCCGGGTCGCGCTTGAGATATTCCGCCTCCCCGTGGCGGAAGGTGGGGGACCCGGTCGATATGAAGTACTTCAATCCCTCGGCCATTTCGGTCAGCCCGATCCAGGACTGCCCCCCCGGGCACACGCCGGATCGGGCGTCCTCGCCGATGTACAGAAGGCCCTCCTGGCCTTTGGCGCACTCGAGCACCGCCTTGGCGATGCAGCGGTCCACCGCTCCGAAAGGTTTCCCCAACCGGGGCCGCCCCTCGCTCTCGTACACGCACAGCGGCTCGAGCTCCAGATGCCCGGCCCGCTTCAGCGCCCTTCCGATCTCGGGAATGCTCATCTCATCGGCAGCTTTCATTGTGTTCCCCGGGCGCAATATTGGCCGGACCGATAATCAAGGCTACCCTCGAAGATGCTCGCCAAGCGCGTCCGATAGCCCGGCGATCTGCGCCGGGGTCAGCCGCTCCACTCTCTCGTCCAGATAAGGGATTCCTGTCCGGTCCTCGGGAAGCATGCGCTTCTGTTTGAGCACCGTCCCGATCTTCTTCCTCCTCTGCTGGAAGAGCACGTCCACCAGTTTTAGGAAATGCTTCTCGTCCCGCAGCGGGAAGGGGGCGGGCCGGGGGGTGAGCAGGACCACCGTGGAATCCACCTCCGGCTCCGGCCAGAACCGGGAACGGGGAACGTTCTCCAGCAACCTGCATTCGGCCCGGTAGAAGACGTTCACGGAAAGCCGGGAATACTCGCTATCGCCGGCGGGAGCGGCCATGCGCTCGGCGAACTCCCTCTGGACCATGATCACCGCTCGTTCGAAGTCCATGTCCAGCAGGCGGAACAGCAGCGGCGAGGAGATGCTGTATGGAACGTTGGAGATGAACAGGTCGAACCGGGGCGGATCGATCTCCAGGAAGTCCCCCTGGAGCACCTCCATCCGCGGGAACGAATCGCGAAGATAGCGCACCGCCCCCTCCTCGATCTCGATGGCGGTGAGCTTGGAGGTGCGCTCCAGCAGGGCGGAGGTGAGGATCCCGAAACCCGGGCCGACCTCCAGTACCCGGTCGTCCTCGGTTATACCGAGATATTCGACCTCGCGTTCCGCGACGCGGCGGTCGATGAGGTAGTTCTGTCCCTTTGACTTGGATGGACGCACCCCGTACCGTTCCAGAAGGGAGCGCAGCTCCCCGATGCTTATCATCTCAGCGGGAGACGAAGACGCGGTATTTCTGGGTGGGATCGGCCAGCTCTACCTCGATGCGCTTGGCCACGACCTTCTCGGGGTGCTTGAAGGTCGGCAACCGGGTGGCGATGTCGGCGAAGGACTTGAACGGCCCCTTCTTCCGCTCGTCCAGTATGGCCAGCATGGTCTTCTTACCCAGGCCGGGCAAGAGCTCCAGCACATGGTAGCGGGTGGTGATGGCCTCCGACTCGTTGAAGAACTTGACGTAGAGCTCCTCGTTCTCCCTGACGACCTCCAAAATGACGAAGGGGAGCTCGTTCTGGGAGCCGGCGTTCAGCTCCTCGAAGCCTACGCGGCGCTTGACGTGAAGGATCTTGTCGCGCTTTTCCATCTCCTTCCCGATGTAGACCACCTCGCCGGGAGAGATGATGACCCCGGGCTTGGGCACAAGCTCGAACAGTTTCAGCTCGGTACTGCCAAGGGCGTACGCTACCGGTTCCTTCCTGAAGCCTCTCTCCGTAGGCAGTCCCTGCGGTAGATAATCTAGAATGTGAGCGTAGTCCTCCAAAGCAACACCAGCCTAAAGGTATTCGTTCACCAATTTAATAATCTGCTCGCCCTGCTTCTTGTCGAGCACCCGCCTCTCCTTCTGGAAGATGAGACGGACGTCGTCGAAGTGGGTGGGCAGGAGATCGGTGATCTTGACCGCCACTGCTTCAGCGTTGTTCAGGTCGGCCACGAACTCCAGTTCGAGCAGCTTACCCTTCAGCTCCCTGGCCTCCTTGGCGCTGATCTTGGCGCCCTTGGCGTGCTCCAAGGCCAGCTTCTGCTCGGGGGTGAACTCCCGGGATTCCGCTTCAGCCTCCAGCATCTCCTTGACCTCGGCCAGGGTGACGTAGCGATCCTTGGACATCGATATCACCGTCAGTTCTTGACCTTGCGCATGTGCTCAGGCCGGGACACGACGGTCTTGTATTTGTCGCCGTCCTTGACGGACAGCAGGTAGGCGCGACCCTGGACGGCCTTGACCGTCCCGGTCTTGCCGTGGAAGCGCAAGTGCGGCGCACCCTTCACTATGCTGGGGTCCAGGTGTATGTGGGCCTGCTCTCCTACGTCGAACTGAACGAACTCGTGGGTGATGGGGGAAAGTCCACGAGCCCTCGGGCTCCTCCTCAGAATGTTCCTGCCCTTCCCTCTCTGTCCGTGCGATGCTTTGACCATTTCTATTCCTCGCTGCTGTCTATGATCCCGATGACATCCAGGGCGTCCACGGTGCAGGGGACCCCCAGCATCTCCGAGAGATTGGGCTGCGTCCTCCCCTGGTCGCCGTGTACGAACTCCTTCACATAGGTGCCGGACTCGGTGCGCAGCCGGAGCGTCATCCGGTCGCCTTGGAAGTCCTCCAGGACCACGTAGACGATGTGCCGCTCACGTTCCAGGTCCGCGCGCCTGTGGGCCACCCTAACGGGCGTCCGCTGGACTATACGGGTTCGGTTGAACGTGCGAAGGACCTCATCCACTCTCTCCTTATTAACTTTGCCGTGGATGGCCACCTGTGCGCGGTACTCCTTCTCGGGGGTGGCGTTCTTGACCCTCCGGACCTCCTCACGGTCCGACGGGCGAAGCCCCTCCACCTCCACCAGGCCCTTCCCCCTCTCGTTGATCTCCCGCTCCAGAGCGGGTAGGTCGAGGTGCCTGATGACCGGGGAGGAGAGCTCGATGACGAATGGCCGACCGGTCCCGAGCATCAGGGCGTCGATGTCCTCCCGGCCCATCCCGTGGAAGAAGTGCCCCCTCGCCTTGGCGTAGGGGAGAAGCACGTCCCCTATCTGCTCCTGGACGCTGGTAGCGTACATCTTGCCCGTGTTGGCGCATCGAGGGCAGCCCTTTCCCTGGCAGGCCCGGCAGGGCCATTTGGTCTGGGGGATCCCCCGGGAGAGCTTGCGGTACCGTCCATATATGAACAGCGGGGCAACGTCCAGCTCCACGTGGGCGAAGCGGGTGTCCACCAGGGCGACGACCTGGGGGCTCTTGAACTCCACCTCCTTGCCGTTGAGGGCGCTCACCGCCTTGCCTATCTCCCGGTTGAGCTCGGACTTGATGGGCTCGGCGTGCTCCTGGCCGACAAAGGACCACAGCCCCTCCTCCCGGGCCTGCACGATCGGGTCGACCCTAGTTCCGACCAGGAAGTTATCGCACTCCACTTCCTGCAACTTAAGGGCGACCGCCCCCGCGAACCGTGGCACCTGATCGAACAGCTCGGCGCAGACCGAGCATCTGGTGTGCCTCATCGGCCCCAAGCCCCGGGAGGCGCGGTCCTGGTCGATCAGCGCCCGCAGCTCCTGCCCTCTGTTGAGATTTGTGGTCCCGGTGCCCACCTGGGCGAACAGCCGGCCCAGGCAATGGTCGCAGAGATCGATGTCCTGCACCCTGAGCGCCCTATCTAGCACTTCCTTCATGGTTGGCCGGTCTACCGTTTCCGCCTAGATAAATCATCGCGTGTTAACAGGGGAAAGTGCTTAATCCCACAGCAGGATTCCCTAGAAGAAGGCCCCGATGTCCGAGGAAGGCAGCATGTTAGGCCCCCTCCGTGAGCGAGGGTATGATGCCAGGTCCCTGTCCGTGTCCCATCTGGACGAGGTCAGGGAGGACGTGGAATCCCTTCATCGGGAGGGGCTCATAAGCGAGGAGCTGTACAAGGAGTACCTATTCCGCTTCAAGTACTACGTCCCTTCCGCCTTCCCGGAGGCGCGGAGCATCGTCGTCGTCTCCGTCCCCCAGCCGACGTGCGAGGTCGTCTTCAGGGTCGGGGGGAGAAGGCGGAGGGCCATCGTCCCCCCGACCTACGCGAACGCGGTGGAGGTGGACACGGAGATCGTGGACCTTCTGGAGAAGGGGGACGGCAGGGGAGTGAGGCTTATGCGGGCCATCCTTCCGCACAAGACGCTGGCGGCCAGGACGGGGCTGGCGGTGTACGGACGGAACAACATCACCTATGTCCCGAAGTACGGTTCGTACCACAGGCTTACCAGCTTCTTCACGGATCGCGAACTTCCTGATGATTGGCAGGAGATGCGGATGATGGAGAGGTGCGAGGGCTGCATGGCCTGTGTCGATGCCTGCCCCACCGCTGCCATCGTGAGGGATCGTTTCCTCATGTATGGGGAGAGGTGCCTCACGTTCCACAACGAGATGCCGAACGAGCGGGGCTTTCCCGATTACATAATGGAGGGGATGCACAACGCCGTAATCGGCTGCATGATCTGCCAGATGGTATGCCCTGTGAATGCGCAGGTCCGCAACTGGATGGTGCATTGCACCGAGTTCGACGAGGAGGACACGGAGTACCTCCTGAAGGGCGATTTCGTTGGCCCGAGGGCC
>JAKPZB010000157.1 GCA_029560215.1 Methanobacteriota archaeon
ACGATGTGCCTCCCCTTCTTTTTGGACAGGGCCTTCCCCAGGTCCTCCGTCGCCTTGAGCAGGTACTTCAGGTCCAGCGAGCCGTCCTCGCGCGAGGGGGTTCCCACGCAAAGGAAGGTTATGTCAGTCGCCGGGACCTCCGAGTAATCGCTGGCGGCCCGGAACGAACCGGACGCCAGGTGGCGGCGGAGCATCTCCTCCAACCCCTCCTCGAATATCGGCGGAGCGCCGGCGTTGATGCTCTCCACCTTGGCTTTGACGGTGTCCACGCACAGCACCCGGTGGCCCAGCTCGGCGAAGCACACCCCGGAGACCAGTCCGACGTAACCAGTACCGATTATGGAGACGAACATTCTTTTCACTCACTCTGGGAACGTCCTCAGATTATATAATCTGCACCAGCCAAGCCCGGAGGACGGTCGCGCTCCTCCGGTCTGGCGTAGGTTCCGCTATAACCTATAAATTCTCCCTGGCGGTTAAGGTAGAAAGTGGATAGGACTTGAACGAACTGCAACAGGTTCAGCTCTCCATCCTTCAGGAGATGGACAGGGTCTGCCGCAAGAACGGCATCAGGTACTTCCTGTTCTCCGGGACGCTCCTGGGCGCCGTCCGTCACAAGGGCTTCATCCCCTGGGACGACGACATCGACGTGGTGCTGCTGAGGGACGAATACGAGCGCTTCGTGCACCTCCCGCCGGAGGAGTTCGGCCCGAACTTCTTCTTGCAGACCAACGATTCCGATCCGGAGTACCACAACGTCTACGCCAAGGTCCGGAGGTCCGACACCACCTACGTGGAATCGTACATGGACCACCTGCGAATAAATCACGGCGTGTTCATCGACGTGTTCCCTATGGACGGCGTACCGACCAACCGTTTCCTGCAGGCGGTCTTCTGGTATCCCATATCCGTTCTCGGTTACACCGCCAGCCTCAAGGCCTTCAAGAAGGAGCCCAAGGACTATCTCATCTTTCCTTTCGTGCTCTTCAAGATGCTCAGCCCCTTCAGCGGCGGGGCGTTGATGAAGGCCTATGGGAAGCTCATGGGCATGTTCGACGTGGGACGGGCGAAAAAGGTCGGCTTCCTCACCCACGCCGGTTTTCCGCTCAGCCACGTGGTTTACGAGAAATCCTGGTTCGACCGCACGGTGGAGCTGGAGTACGAGGGGCTGCCCATGCCGGCCCCGGGCGAGCACCACAAGGTGCTGACGCAGCTGTTCGGGGAGTACATGAGCCCTCCTCCAGAGGACAAGCGGGTATCGCATCACGGGGCCACCCTGATCGACCTGGAACTCCCCTACCAGGAAGCAATCCACGAGATTTAATTATCTGGAACGGGATTGTCCCGCGTACCATGATAGTGACCGCGATTATCCTGGCCGGCGGCGTCGGCGAGCGCTTCGGGACCGAGGTGCCCAAGCAGTTCGTCAAGCTCTCCGGCAAGCCCGTGATCGGGCACACCCTGGACATCTTCGAGGGCAATCCCCACGTGGACCACGTGGTGGTGGTGGTCAACCCCCGGTACCTGGAGCAGACGCGATCGCTGGTGAAGGAGTGCGGTCTGCGGAAGGTGAGCGCGGTGGTTCCTGGCGGGGCCACCCGTCAGGCGTCCTCGTTCGAAGGATTGAAGTCCTGCCCGGACGACACCACCCATGTCCTGATCCACGACGCCGTGCGGCCCTTCGTGGACGACGACATCATCGATCGTTGCGTATCCGCCCTCAAGGAGCACCAGGCGGTCGACGTATGCCTGGCCTCCACCGACACCATCGTGGAGGTGGACGGCAACCAGGACATCTCCGGCATTCCTCTGCGGTCCACCCTCCGCCGGGGGCAGACCCCGCAGGGCTTCCGATATTCACTCATCCTTCAGGCCCACCAGCTGGCCCTGAGGGAGGGTTTCACCGACTCCACCGACGACTGCAACCTGTTGGTGCGCTCCAGGCTGGCCCCGGTACACACCATCGACGGTTCGGCCTACAACATCAAGATCACCAACCCTCTGGATATCTTCCTGGCCGAGCGCATTTTCCAGCTGCGCAGGCGCAACCTCTCGCCGATGTCCCGCGACGGCCTGGCGTCGTACCTGAACGGCAAGGTGTTGCTGGTCTTCGGAGGCAGCTCGGGGATCGGGAAGAGCATCTGCGAGCTGGCCCGGGAGTGCGGGGCCACCGCCATATCTCTCTCCCGCTCCAACGGCGTGGACATCACTGACGCCAGCAAGGTCAAGGACTCCCTGCAGAAGGTGGCCAGGGACCACGGCCGCATCGACGCGGTGATACTGTGCTCGGCGGTCATGCACCGGGGGGATCTGGCCCAGGCCGAGGACCGCCACATCCTGGACCAGGTGCAGGTGAACCTGGCCGGCAACATCCTGGTCTCCAAGTACGCCATCCCGCACCTGATCAGGACCAAGGGCAAGCTGGTCTTCTTCGCTTCCAGCTCCTATACCAAAGGGAGAGAGGGGTACTCGGTCTACAGCGCCACCAAGGCGGCCATCGTGAACCTCATGCAGGCCCTGGCCGACGAGCTCAGCGGGCAGGTGGACGTCATCGCCATCAACCCGCAGCGCACCAGGACCCCGCTGCGCGTCTCCAACTTCGGCGAGGAGGACGCCAGCACCCTGCTCAGCCCGGAGTTCGTGGCCATGCGTACCCTGGGCGCCATGGCCTCCGGGCTGACCGGAAGCGTGTTCGACATCTCGCTCACCGACGAGACCGGCCAGAGAAAATAAGTAAAGAGGCTGGGAGGGGTCACTCCTTCTTATCCTCCGGCGGGTTGCTTGCCTCCTTCTCAGGTTCCTTGGCCTTTTCCTTCGCCGCCCGCTTCTCCTCCTTGACCTTTTCCTTCGCTGCCTTCCTCTCTTCCTTGGCCTTCCGGCGCGCCTCCTTGCGGACCTTGCGCTCCTCTAGCAGGTCACTAGGGAAGCCGGCCTCCTTCCACTCCGGGCGGTAGAGCAGCAGCTCCAGCACGTAGTAGACGATCCACAGGGCGGTGCCGACCATCAGCAAAATGAGCAGCTTGGAGAAGTCCAGGTTGATGGATATATCCTCTATGGAATCGAAGACGAACTGGCCGCCCAGGCCGAGTATCCATATCCAGTAGAGGGCGATCAGTACCATCACCACCGCGGGAATGAACCGGGAGAAGGAGCCCTTGGGATAGAACCCCTTGAAGAAGGCCAGGACGGACATGGGAACGCCCAGCATGACCATGTAGGCGGAGATGTCGTCCAGGTTGGACATCATGGAGTCGACCTCCTGCACGTTCAGGGAGGAGAATCCCGCCTTGAGCAGGATGATGACCGCTAACGGGATGACCACGAAGCCGATCAGGGTGCTCCGGGCCAGCTTGAGCCCGTTGTACAGGGATCCGTACCTCAATCGGAAGTCGTGATAGAATTGGTGGTCCTTGGGGTCCTCCCTCTCCTTGACCTCGATCTTCCCCTCCCGCTCCAGGAACTGGCGCCGGTGATCGGCGAACTCGCCGAACTGCATCAGCACCGCCAGCAGGGCCGGGAAGAAGAACCGGATGAAGAGCAGGTACAGGTCCAGCTCGAAGACCTCCTGGGCGATGATGTCCTCGGTGCGGCCGTCCAGCAGCAGGGAGAAGACGTACACGATCACCAGAACCGAGGCGGTGATGCCGAACAGGAAGCGCGAGTAGCTGCCCTTGGGATAGGCTCCCTTGAAGAATCCCAGGACGGTAAGGACGATACCGAAGATGAGCACCAGGGTCTGGAGGTCCCCCAGGAGGTCGCCCACCCTCTGCGGGCCGTCTTGACCGGCCAGGACCATCAGCCCCACGGCGAACAGGACGTAGGGGATGACCAGGTACTTCAGGGCGTGCGCGGTGGCGGTCAACCCTCCCTTGACCAGGGAGAAGTGCTTCTTGTCGAACTCCCCGATGTTCATGGGCTCACCGTCCATGGCTCGTAGTAATACTGTTCATTGATACCCGTCCAGGATTGATAGGTCATGGTCAGCTTGACCTGGATTAGCTCGTCCCCGTTGTTCACGGTGTCAAAGGCATATTGTGGGATCCAGAACTCGGCCCACGCCCAACCGCTCGGTTCCATGTATACCATCTGGTTGATGTTGGTGTAGTAACCGTGGGAATCCCAGTATTCGATGAAAGCGTTGGCGTACTGCCCTTGATAGGCGGGGTCGGTCTGGAAGCTGAACGGTATCATGATCAGATATGAACCGCTAAGGTTCTGCAGGTATGATCCGCCCATCTGGAGCTGTATGTTGTAAATGGGATCTCCCCCGCCTCCTCCCATGCCCAGCTGCCCTTCGTCATAGGTGAGGCAATCGAGGACGTAGAGGGTGGTCCGCACCGTGGCGTTGGCCGTGCCGTTCATCAGGCGGCCGTAGGCCTCCTGGGACAACGGTATCTTGGCCGTCTCGTACACATCCTGGGTTAGCTGAACGGATTGGGTCACATTGCTGGTGTAACCGTCCCCGTCCAGATATTCGGTGACCGCGACCGCCTGCAGCCCGTTGAAAGCATCTTCGGCGCGCAGCGTGAAAGGCACCTGCACGAACCGGTCGTCGCCCTCCTCCAGGGGCTGTGCGCTCCACTCCTGCACCTGCAGGTCGCTGATGAACGGCCCCCATTCCATGTCGCTTCCGGCCCGCACGCTCAGCTGGACCATGTCCAGGGTGTACTTGGCGGAGATCTCCGCGTCGAAGAGCATCTCCGTCCCGTTGAAGATGAGGTCGGAGCGGACCTGTCTATCCAGGTCGTAGAGGTCCAAGGCCAGCTCGATGTCCGCCACGGTCTCTTCCCCGGCGGGGATGTCCATGGGTATTCCTTCGCTCACGGCCAGCACGTCCCCGTCCTGGTTCTTGAAGGTGAAGGAGACGGTGAGGCCGTTTATGTCGAAGTATCCGTCGTTGCGGACGGTGATGGGCATCTGGGCGCGGATGACCCCGTCCTCCAGGGTCATTGCTCCGTCATCACCTTCGTCCATGTCCAGTCCGATCCCGCCGGTGAGGAGCGGAAGTATGCTCAGAATGACGATGACCGCCACGATCAGCTTGAAGGCGACGATGCTCAAGCGGGTGGCCACGAGTGGCAGCTTCATGCAGAGATGCAGGTGCCTGATGATTAATGAAAGTATGCCGCGGCCAGTCCGCCGGCGGTCATCGGGGCGTAAAGTTAATTGGCGTCGTTGCCATAGGGATGTCCGTGAGCGAGATCCGGGTGAGGAAGCGCAAGCGGCTCCGGGAGAAGGAGCTGAAGGCACTGGCGGAGGCGTTGCTCTCCGCCACCGGCGTGGAGATCATCGGGCCCAAGGACACGGTGGACACCGCCGAGGGGCCGGAATGCGAGCTGATCATCATCAACAACGTCATCGAGGGGATGTTGGTCGATGGCCGTCCGTTCCCGACCATACGCGGCCTGCTCCGGCACAAGGCCACCAAACGCTACGTCTCCGTGGACATGGGCGCCGTGCCGTACGTGACCAACGGGGCGGACGTCATGGCCCCGGGGATAGTGGAGGTCGACCCTGGCATAAAGGAGGGGGACCTGGTCTGGATCCGGGACATGACCCACAAGCGGCCCCTGGCGATCGGCAAGGCCTTGGTATCCGCGGAGGTCATGGCCGCGAAGGCTC
The DNA here is from genome assembly GCA_029560215.1 of Methanobacteriota archaeon. Lineage (GTDB taxonomy): Archaea > Thermoplasmatota > Thermoplasmata > Methanomassiliicoccales > UBA472 > UBA472. The sequence goes on from JAKPZB010000157.1 coordinate 5,623, forward strand.
CCGGCAAGGCCATCAAGAACCTGCACTTCGTGGGCGACAAGATATGGAAGTACGACGAAAGGTGAGCCGCCGGCCGCCTGCTGGGGTGCGATTCAGATAGATTAATATTGATTAGACGCCATAACTCTGCCAACCGAGGGATGCAATGCCGATTCTCAAGAAACCGCTGGGAAAGGGGAAGGAAGACGTCAAGAGCGTGGAGACCGACCAGTACATCGACCTGGGGGCGCTTTACTTCCAGGATGAGAGCACCGTCTCCGCTGGAGGCATCAAGATCGCTGAGATCTACCGCTACGAGGACGTAGGTCCGATAACCCAGCCGGTCTACCAGGGTAATATCCTCATGATCGACTACTCGCCGATCGCCAACGACCAGAACACCCTGAAGCGCATCACCAACGAGCTGAAGTCGGTGGCCAGGGACACCAACGGCGACGTGGCCGCCATCGGCAACAACTTCATCGTCGTCGCGCCAAACGGCATCCGCATCGACCGGAAGAAGATAAAGGGCGGTTACCAATAAGCCCCCGGCCCCCTTCCCGGGGCCCCAGCGCACTTTTTTCATGTCCGGGCAGAAGATAATCCACGACAGCGTGCACGGCAGCGTCAAGGTCGACGGCGCCTTCCTGGAGATATTGCACCGCCCTGAGATGCAGCGCCTGCACGGGGTGAAGCAGCTAGGCCTCGCACATCTTGTCTTTCCGGGCGCCAACCACACCCGCTTCGAGCATTCCCTGGGCACTTATCACGTAGCGGACCTGATGTGCGACGCTCTTTCGCTCAGCAAGGAGGACCGCGACCAGGCCCTGGCGTCGGCGCTCCTGCACGACCTCGGCCACGCTCCCTTCTCCCACACCCTGGAGGAGGTGCTGGAGAACCGCTTCTCCCTGGACCACATGGAGATCGGGGCGGCCCTGATAGACGGACGGAGAAGCGTCTTCCGGGAGGGCGAGGGCGAGCTTATCGGCTGCCAGGAGACCATATCCGAGCTGCTGGAGCGCAACGGCATCTCCTCCGAGGCGGTATCGGACATAATCATCTCCCCGGGGCACAAGGCCCGCCGGGGGCAGCAGATGATAACCGAGAACAGCGGGCAATCCCATTTCAACTCGCATGATTACCTGAACCAGATGCTGCACGGACCGGTGGACGCCGACCAGATGGACTACCTGCTGAGGGATGCGCACTACACGGGCGTGGCCCACGGCACCATCGACATCGACCGCATCATCCACACCATCGCCCTGCACCACGGCGACATCGTGGTCCGCAAGAACGGCATGGTGGCCGCCGAAGGCCTCATGGTCGCCCGGGCGCTGATGTACACCTCGGTATACTTCCACAAGACCGTGCGCATCGCCGAGATGATGCTCTGCAAGGCGGTGGAGGCGGCGGACGATTCCATCGCCGACGGGCTGCAGAGGGAGAGCGACGCCTCCCTCGTGGAACGATTGGTCGCCCAGGGCGGGCGGCCCAAGCGCATCGTGACCTTGCTGCGCTACCGCCAGCTGTACAAGCGGGCCTATTCCGTTTACGTGCCGGACATGGGCGAGGAGGACGCCGAGAGGCTGCTGCCGATCACCGAGTACCGACGGCGCAAGTCGGCCGAGGCCATGATCGCCGACCGGGCCGGGGTGGACCCCTCGGAGGTCATTCTGGACGTTCCCTCGCGCCAGCTCATCACCGGCGAGGTCCGCCGGGGCAAGACAGAGGTGCCCATACTCAACGGGGAGAGGGTTCGGCCGTTGACCCGGCTGAGCCCCATAAGCAAGGCGCTGCAATCCCGCGGGGTCCATGACTGGGCGGTCATGGTGTCCTGTCCGGAGCGCCACGTGGAGAGGGTGGAGAAGGCCGCGATAAGAACGCTTGGCGACCTCTAGCCCTTCATCACGCCGATAGGGGTCAGCTTGGCCACCGGGCGGGAGAGCCCCGCGCCCACGACCACGCGGATGACGTCGTCGATGTCCTTGTAGGCCCCCGGGGCTTCCTCCTGGATGCCGTCGCGGGTGCTTCCCTTCAGATAGATGCCCTTGGCCTCCATCTCCTGCGTCACCGCCTTGACGGAGTAGGAGCGGATGGCCGCCTCCCTGGACATGATCCTCCCGGCCCCGTGGCAGGTGGAGCCGAAAGACTCCTGCATGGCCCGCTCCGTGCCTACCAGCACGTAGGATCCGGTGCCCATGTCGCCGGGTATCAGCACCGGCTGGCCGACGGAACGGTAGATGGACGGGATCTCCGGGTGCTCGGCCGGGAACGCTCTCGTCGCGCCCTTGCGGTGCACGTACACCTTGCGGCGCTTCCCCTCGTAGGTATGCTCCTCCACCTTGGCGATGTTGTGCGCCACGTCATACACCAGGTCCATGCCCATGTCCTCCGCCCGGCTCCCGAAGACCTTCTCGAAGGACTGGCGCACCCAGTGCATGATCATCTGGCGGTTGGCCCAGGCGTAGTTCGCCCCGCAGGCCATGGCCGCGTGATAGTCCTCTCCCTCCCGGGAGTTCACCGGGGCGCAGGCCAGCTGCCGGTCGGGCAACCGCAGATCGCGGTCCTTTACCGCCCTTTCCATGACCTGCAGGTAATCGGTGGCGATCTGGTGCCCGCAGCCCCGCGAGCCGCAGTGGATGGAAACGGTGACCTGTCCTTCCTCCTCCAGCCCGAAGGCCTTGGCGGCGACGGGGTCGAAGATCTTCTCCACCTTGTCCACCTCCAGGAAATGATTACCGGAGCCGAGCGATCCCACCTGGGGCACGCCGCGCTGCTTGGCCTTCGCCGACACCTTGGAGGCGTCGGCGTTCTTCATGCAGCCATTCTCCTCGGTGCGGACCAGGTCCTCGGACCAACCGTATCCTTCGGCGACAGCCCATTCCGCCCCCTCCTCCAGGATGCGGTCGATCTGGTTGGCGGCGACGTCAACCACTCCCTTGGAACCGACCCCGGCCGGAACGTTCTGGAACAGGGTGTTGACCAGCTCCTTGATCCGTGGCGCGACGTCGTTCAACCGCAGGTCGGTGGCGATGAGCCGCACGCCGCAGTTGATGTCGAACCCTATGCCGCCTGGGGAGATCACCCCTTCATCGGCGTCCATGGCCGCCACCCCGCCGATGGGGAAGCCATAGCCCCAGTGGATGTCCGGCATGGCCATGGACCTTCCCACTATTCCGGGCAGGCAGGCCACGTTGGCGGCCTGCTCCGGGGAGTTGTCGGAGACGATGGTCCTGATCATCTTCTCGTCCGCGAAGATGACCGCGTCCCCCTTCATGCACTCCTTGTAGGAGCGGGGTATCTTCCAGCGATAATCGTCGATCTTTTCCAGTGGACCGTTCCAGCTCATCCTTTCACCTCAGACTCGAAATCTCATGCAGCTTCCCGGATTTATAGGAAACCCCCAGCGCGGTTCTCAACGATGATAATCGGCGAACATGATTAATAGCCATAGGATTCATGGTAATCCAAATCCCATGGTCGAGCTCAGCCCCCTGGCGCCTGTCTTCCTGCTGCCGGCGTTCTCAGAGATCGCCCTCGGGTCCTACGTGCTGGCGAAAGGGCGCCTGTCCCCGATGAACCGCACCTTCTTCAGCCTCGCGCTCCTGGCCGGCATAGGTAGCGGGCTCGACCTGATGGTGGCGAGTCTCGGCTCCGAGGAGCAGGCCCGGTGGGCCTTCCGGCTGCTAGTCTTCCTGCTGATCGTGGAGATGGGGATGGCCTATCGACTGAACACCATGGTCCCCTTCCCCATGCCCATGTTCGTGTACGGCAACAATCTAATGGCATACTGGCTCTCCGTGCTCGGGGTCTCCCTGATCGCGGCGATGTCCGTGGGGAACATGGTCAGCGATGATTTCGGATGGGTCCCGGCGAGCGACGCCCCCTTCGCCCTGCTGACGATGCTGCTGGCGATATACCTGGCGCTACTGGCCGTCACCTTCGTCCGCCGTTGGAAAGGATCGAAGGGGCTGATGAAAAGACAGGTCATCACCATGACCGCCGCCCTGGCCATTCCGGCGGCGTTGATGATCGCCATCATGTCGCTGGCGGCGTCCGGCACCGAAACGCCCCGCGTATACGGGTTCGGAGAACTGGCCTCGGTCCTGATCGTGGCCTACGGGATCCTGCGGTTCCAGCTGGTGGTCCCGCCCCGGGTGGTGGAGCCGGCCCTGCCCCACCGTTCCGTGCCCGCCCTGGTCAAGGGCCGGGCCTACCTGTTCGAATTCGCCACGCCCGACCGCATGTTCGAATCGGTGGCCCAGGAGATGTCCGGAGGGATGTCCGCCTTCATCATCGCCCGCACCCATCCGGACCAGTTGCGGACCGCGTACCAGCTGATGCACACCCCCGTCCTGTGGCTGGCCCAGACCCCCGGACCGGACCGGGTGGCCCCCTCGAACCTGCAGCTGCTGACCCATATGACCATGGAGTTCGTGCACAAAGGCCCCTCGGTGATCGCCCTGGAAGGCCTGGAATACCTGATGCTGAACAACGACCTGAACAAGGTGCTAAAGTTCCTCGGACAGCTCAGGGACGAGGTCATCGTGGAAGGTTCGATCCTTCTGGTCTCGGTCGATCCCCGCACCCTCACGGAAAGGCAGAAGGCCATACTGGAGCGGGAGCTGGAAGTGATGAGAGAATGAAAAAGGGGCCGAGAGCGCGATTTGAACGCGCGTCCGGGGATCCACAGTCCCCAAGGATAACCAGGCTACCCCATCCCGGCCATGATGGGATTTCAGCATTGCGTCAAGCTTAATAAATATTCGCCCTCTCACTCG
>JAKPZB010000015.1 GCA_029560215.1 Methanobacteriota archaeon
GAACATCGGGACCGCCGCGCACATCGACCATGGGAAGACCACCCTGAGCGATAACCTCATCGCCGGGGCCGGTATGATGTCGGAGAACCTCGCCGGCAAGCAGCTTATGCTGGACTTCGACGAACAGGAGCAGGCCCGTGGCATCACCATCAACGCGGCCAACGCCTCGATGGTCCACCACTATCATGGAAAGGACTACTTGATCAACCTGATCGACACTCCCGGACACGTAGATTTCGGCGGGGATGTCACCAGGGCCATGAGGGCTCTGGACGGCTGTATCATCCTGGTCTGCGCGGTCGAGGGCATCATGCCCCAGACCGAGACCGTCATACGCCAGGCTCTCAAGGAGAGGGTCAGGCCGGTTCTTTTCGTCAACAAGGTCGACCGTCTGATCAACGAGCTTAAGGTCACCGAGCAGGAGATGCAGCAGCGCTTCATCCAGATCATCGCCGAGGTCAACAAGAGGATCGTGGCCAACCTGCCTGAGGACCTGCGTAAGAAGTGGCAGGTGAAGGTCGAGGACGGCTCCGTCGCCTTCGGCTCCGCCTTCAACAACTGGGCCATTTCCGCCCCGTACATGAAGAAGAGCGGTATCTCCTTCAAGGACGTCTACAACTACTGCAAGAACGAGGACCAGAAGACCCTGGCCAAGAAGTCCCCAGTGCACGAGGTTCTGCTGGACATGGTCATCACCCACGTCCCCAACCCGTTGGACGCCCAGAAGATCCGTATCCCGGTCATCTGGAAGGGTGACCAGGAGTCCGAGGTCGGCAAGGCCATGATGCACTGCGACCGCAACGGTCCCACTACCTTCATGTGCACCAAGATCATCATCGATCCCCATGCTGGTGAAGTGGCCGTCGGGCGCATGTTCTCCGGAAAGGTCGTCCGTGGCCAGGAGATGTACATACTGGGAATGCCGAACGCTAACCGCGTTCAGACCGTCTCCATGAGCGTCGGCGCCGACCGCATCGCCGTGGACGAGGTCGAGGCCGGTAACATCGTCGCTCTCTCCGGATTGAAGGACGCCATCGCTGGTGCCACCTGCTCTTCGGACAAGGACATGGAGCCATTCGAGAAGATCTCCCACTACACCGAGCCGGTGGTCACCGTGGCCATCGAGGCCAAGCACATGAAGGACCTGCCCAAGCTGGTCGAGGTGCTGAGGACCGTCGGCAAGGCCGACCCGTCCATCCAGATCCAGATCAACCAGGAGACCGGGGAGAACCTGCTGTCCGGTATGGGGGAGCTCCACCTGGAGATCACCCAGTACCGCATCGTCAACGACCACAAGGTGGACATAAAGGCCTCCGCGCCGATCGTCGTCTACCGCGAGGCCGTCAAGGGCAGGGGCGGTCCGTTCGAAGGCAAGTCCCCCAACAAGCACAACAAGTTCTACATGATCGTCGAGCCGCTCGAGGAAGCTATCGTTGAGGCGATCAAGAACGGCGAGATCAAGACCGAGGGGAAGATAAAGGACCCCAAGGCCCTCGCCAAGCAGCTCAGCGACCTAGGCATGGACAAGGAACAGGCCAAGGGCGTTGTGGCGTTCAAGAACAACAACATCTTCCTGGACACCACCAAGGGTATCCAGAACCTGCACGAGACCATGGAGCTGTGCAAGCAGGCCTTCGACGAGGCGATGGACCAGGGTCCGTTGGCCAACGAGCGCGTGGCCGGACTGAAGGTCATGCTGGTCGACGCCAAGCTGCACGAGGACTCCATACACAGGGGTCCGGGACAGGTCATCCCGGCGACTCGCTCCGGCATCTACGGGGCGATGTGCCTGGCCGGCCGTTCGCTGCTGGAACCCATGCAGAAGGTCTACATCAACTGCCCGCAGGACATGATGGGCGACGTCACCCGCGAACTGCAGGGACGCCGGTCCACCATCGAGGACATCCACCAGGACCACGACGCCACGGTGATCATCGCCAAGGCCCCGGTCGCCGAGATGTTCGGTTTCGCCTCCGCTATTCGCGGAGCTACGCAGGGACGCGCCCTGTGGTCGACCGAGAACTCGGGATTCGTGATCCTGCCTAGGGAACTGCAGGACAAGGTGGTCGGAGACATCAGAAAGAGGAAGGGACTGAACCCCCAGCCTTACGACGCAGGATATTACTCCGGCTGAAGATGAAAAACGGTTATATAGAATGAATAATATCGAGAGGCAACCAACCAATAGTATTTAAGGAAAAATCTGGAGGGAAAACAAATG
>JAKPZB010000040.1 GCA_029560215.1 Methanobacteriota archaeon
GGAAGATGGTCTTCCCGCAGGACCTATCCCCAAAGATTGCGACAGGCATGAATGGAGTGAGCGGCTAGTGTGGTTAAATATATTTTCAATGGGAGGCTATGAAAATGCCTGTCCCGCCGAGGGGATTGTTTGATTTAAGCCGATGAGCATTACTCTCGGCAAGCGGATCCGTTTCGTCTTAAAGAGGTTGGCTTCATGTTCGGAGGGAAGAGGATCGACCGGGCGCGGGACGCGCAGCGCGTCAGGGAGATCCAGGACCTCATCCGGACCGTCGCCGGGGACGTTCACGAGAACGGAAAGGAGATGGAGCAGGTCAAGGCCATGATGAAGGCCAGGACGCAGTCCGCTCCGCCCAAGGAAGCGCCGCCGGCGCCTGCACCCAAACGGCCTGAACCTGAAACGCCGAGGATGGTCCCTCCGCCGTATCAGCCAACACCGCCGCCGAGAGCTCCCCCGGTCGAGCGGCCCAGAGCGCCGCCTAAGCCGCCTGCGGCCCAGACGCCTCCTGCGAGAGAAAGGCCGCTCTTCTGCATCCATTGCGGTTCCCGTTTGCCGGTCGACAGCTACGGTTGCCCGGTGTGCGCCTCCCGCAACAGCCGGATATGCCCGAACTGCGGGACCAGGGTGAACATAACCATGGTGACCTGCCCGGTGTGCCGGAGGGTCATGCCCCCTGCGGGCCCTTACCTGAGACACTGATCAGGCGATCCTTCCGATCCGCTCGACCAGCCGCCAGTACTCCTTCTCCGAGTAGTCGATCTGCACCTGCCCCTCGCTCACCACCGCAGCCGGGACCGGAGCCCCGCCCTCGACCGGAACGGCGCCTATCCAGCTGACGAAAACGTTGGACCCGGCCTCGCCGCCGGGGATGGCCTTCCGCAGGGACCTGGCGGTTCTCGGATACATTTCCTCGAACCGGTTCTGCTCGTCCGCCTCGGCCCGGTCCCCCTTGGTCAATACCACCAGGATGTCCACCTCCCTCTCCTTGCCCAGACGGGTCATGGATGCGTCATCCGCGACGGTGGCGAGGAAGGCGTCCCTCTCCCCGCCGGGCCAAGGTCCCTCGGACGTTTCTGGAGAAATGTCGGCCAGCAGGACCAGCGCCTCGCTTTCCAGAGCCTCCCTGAACCCCTCGCTCAGCCCGTAACGGTCGATGGAGCCGCCTGGCGATCCCTGCAGGACCTCCCTGAGCTGCCCCGAGCCCCGGACCACCTGAACATCCTTCTCTGCCAGAGGAACGTTCTCCAGGCCGACCTTGCGGAGCTCGCGGGTCCTGAAGATCGATCTGGAACTCCTACTGAAGCCAAGCTCCAGGAGGCATCCCGAGACCTTGGACCGGAGGTCGGGCGAGGGCCATCTTCCCGACAGCAGCTCCAGGCGCAGGTCCCCCAGGGCCTTGGTCTCGGCCGGGCCGGTGTTGACCACGACCTCCGGTGCGCGGCCTTCCGCGGTGCTCATCCTGACCAGCGTCTCGTAGAGCAGACCTAGGAAAACGGTCCTTCCGCAGCCTGGCGTTCCGATGACCGAGATCTTCATCTGGACACCGATGGCGGAGCGGCGGTAAATATGATTGCCGTGGTTCGCGCTCCCGAGCGAACGCGAAAGGACTATCTTTATTAACTAAATATTATATTTCTGACCGGGGGAGAGGAATTGCGTTACTGTTCCAAGTGCGGGGAGGCCATGGAGGACGACGCCGTCTTCTGCGAGAACTGCGGTAAGCGACGTGGTTCCTCGGAAGGGCGGGGGTTCATGGCGCAGGGGGAGATCGTCCAGTCCACCAGGCTGTTCACCAAGCAGCAGGTCCTCTTCGCCACCATCAGCATGATCGGCGGCGGGATAATGATCATGATGATGTCCGGCTTCATCCCCAACGACCCGTTCTTCAACGACTCGAGAGGGACGTTCATATTGCTAGGCCTGGGCAGCATAGTCATGGGCGTGGCCATCTACATCCTGGGCAACCGGAACATAGACGAGGAGAGCTGATGGCGGACCGGGAAAACAACACAAAGCCCGTCCACGTTCCGCATTCCTGCTGATCATCGTCCTGGCCTTCTACGGAGCGATAGGAGTAATCAGCGGCATCATCCTGAGATGGATACGATGATTAGGCGGACTGTTCTTTTCAAATGGATCCCCCTTGAGAGAATTTCATTTGAGGGGCGTATCATCGTTGCGAGCGCCGCCCCCTGGTGACGGGAGAGATCGTTCAGGCCCGCCAGAGCTCTTCCTCGATTATCGGCTTGTTGTCGTCCAGCCTCACGATGTCCACGAAGACGTACTTGCCGGCCGGTATGCCCAGAGCCTTCAATCTCCTCATGACCTCGCGCTTGGCGTCCTCGTTGCCGGCGCACTCGAAGACATCCTTGGTTATCTGGCCGCCAGAATTTATGGAATATTCGTACCTGAACATGCGATGCTCACCGTCATCTTTGCGTAAAGCAGGAGGGGTCATCGGCATCCTGGACATAAATCAATTTGCCCGGCTGAAGGCGCGACGAGGCGTCAGCGCCTTCGCTTGGCCTCCGCGTCGATGGTGTCCAGAAGGCGCTTCAAACGCCTTCCCTTCTCGGCGATCTCCTGGTCGGAGAGGGAATCCCCCTCGGGACACAGGTCGTCGATCACCGTCTCGCCATCCTCGGTCAGGTTGACCGGATAGATGGTGCATCCTAGCGGCCTGGAGGCGTATTCCTTGCATCTTCGTTTTTCCCGGTCAAAAAGAACGCAGAACCCCTGCTCATTGATCAGCCGAGGGATCCCGTCCTTTCCTGTCTCATAAAAACTGCCGTCAGCGTGTCCCCGCCGCACCAACCGCGAGATGTCCGCCTCGCACAGCTCCATGCGGGTGTCCTGGCAGCATTTGGTGCAGTGTGTGCAGCGCATCGCTCATGGGATGCCATAAGGACGATATAACCGTGAGGGAGCCCTCGGTTATTTACGGCACGAGCTAGATACCTTGGAACGGAGAGGAGCATGGGAGTCAGATACGGCCTGTTCAATCACACCAAGAAGGAGTACGTGGTCCCAGAGAAGCTGCCGGTGGACGCCGCCGACCCCACGACGTACCCGTACGCGAACTTCATCTCCTACCTGATGATGGAGAGCTGGCGGTACGACCACGTGGCGGTCATGGACGACTCCAAGGACTTCGACTGCCAGAGAATGTTCGGCTCCCAGTACGCCGACCGTTCCGCGGACCTGTGGAACGAGTTCGTGATGATAATGGGATGGCAGTTCAAGGACCTGAGATCCATCTGAGGCTCAGAGCCCTTTCATCATGTTCAGGCTCTTGACCTCGTAACCCAACGATCCGTAAAGGTGCCTGGCGACCTCGTTGTACGCGAAGACGTGCAGCGCCAGGGAATCGATCTTCATCCTTTTCGCCTTCGTCTCCAGGGCCAGCATCATTGCCCGGCCGTATCCTTTTCCCCTGCTCCCCTCGTCGATGAAGACGTCGAAGATGAAACCCTTGCGGTCCTCGCCCGGCTCCACCTTCAGCCAGAGCTGCCCCACTCGCTCCTCCGTCTCCGCGTCCAATGCCTTGTAGAAGTGATGCCCTTCGGTGTGCAGCCCGTCCGGCAAAAGATTGGCGTGGGTGGCCTCGGAGCGTTTCAGGGCCTCGGCGGGCTTCCAGTACCCCGCCTTGACGTTCTCGTCGGCGTACCTTTTGACGCCCGCGGCCCTCATGACCTCGAACTCCTTCTTGTTCATCGGGACCAGACGAACTTCGACCATGTTCGCTACCTCGGCCTGACGAATAACGCGGAAAAAATATTTCAAATCGTTGGATGAGAGGATGGGAGAAGAAGGAAAAGGGTTTGGCGGAGGGCGTTCAGCCCTGGAAGCAGCGGTACACCCAGTACTTCTTACCGTCGACGGTGATCTCCTCGGGCTTGGCCCTAGGGTCTCCGACGGAGTAGTATGGCGGGAAGGCCGGGTTGGCCTTGGTGACGCGAAGAGCGTCGGTCTCGTTGGGGAACTTCTTCTTTACCTCGTCGGCGACCTTGTCCGGCACGCCAAAGGTCAGTTCTACGGTTACCATGTGTTTTCCTCCTTTGCCGCGGCTCTCGCCGCTAGAACAATTTAACACCTGATAGGATTATAAGGCTTTGTTACATGCCAGTGTAACCGGTTGTATGCCGGCGATACCTGTTCACAGAACATGTAACGGAGTTAAGAAAATGCGAAGCATCGATTCACGATGGTTTACTCAAAATTAAGAAAAGGGAAGGGGTTTGGAAGGTAAAAACGGCTTGATCATGCCTTGCGGCAGCGGTATACCCAGTACTCCTTGCCGTCGACCTTGATCTTCTCGGGCTTGGCCCTGGGGTCTCCGACGGAGTAGTACGGCGGGAAGGCCGGGTTGGCCTTGGTGACGCGAAGAGCGTCGGTCTCCTTAG
>JAKPZB010000051.1 GCA_029560215.1 Methanobacteriota archaeon
AGGCAAATAGTTTTAAATGAGCCCACGGTTATCGCCGCTGGAGTGCCGAGGTGGCCCAGACCGGTAAGGCGCGAGCCTGGAAACTTTCCGCCAGCTAGCTCGTGGCGGCAACGCCTCGGGAGTTCAAATCTCCCCCTCGGCGCCATTCTCCGTTCCTTTTCGACCGTGGACAATGTGAATTGAAAGCATTACATAATCGAACCCTTATATGTGGCCGGGCACCGCTGATTGGCAATTTGCCCATATATTGAGGAGATGACCAGATGAGGGTCAACGTGGATCTGCGCTTGAAGGATGTGCCGGGGCAGTTGATCAAGGCCCTGGAGCCGATATCGGTCAACGAGGGGAACATCGTGGGAGTGGTGCACAACCACGACCTGGTCACCGGAGGACGCATTTCCGTCAATGTCACTTTCGAGTACAAGGACCAGAGGTCCCTGGACGCCATCTTCTCCGCCTGGAAGGAGAGGGGCGTGGAGGTGGTCAAGATGGGAGAGATCTTCCGCACCTTCGCCGCCGAGTACCTAATGGTAGGGAACCTGGCCCACTCCACCCTGCGGGCCATCACCGAAGGGATAGAGAAGATGGAAGGGGTGGAGACCATCGACCTTCAATATTCGCTGTCGACCAGCACCGCCAACAAATCCGTGCTGCTCCTGGTGAACCTCCGGAACAAGGAAAAGGTGAAGGACATCGACGAGTACCTCAAGTCCCGGAGCAAGCGGAACGACTTCCTCCTTATCCGCGGGATGGGGGTGTGATATGCGCCTCGCGCTGGTGGGATTCGGCACCGTAGGCCAGGGCGTGGCTGAAGCGGTGGCCATGAAGAAGGATTTCATCTTCGATCGCTTCGGAACGGACCTGAAGATCGTGGCCGCCTTCGATTCCCTGACCTACGCCATGGACCCCAGGGGGCTGAACCCTCTGGAGCTGGTCACCAGGAAGCAGTCCGGAAAGGGACTGGGAAAGACCAGACCGAAGAGCGTTGCCGAGATGCTCCGCGAGCTCGATTACGACGTTCTGGTGGAGATGACCCCGACCAACATCGAGAACGCCGAGCCTGGTTACACTAACATCCGCACCGCCCTGGAGTGCTGCCGGGATGTGGTCACCTCGAACAAGGGGCCTCTGGCACTGCGCTACCGGGACCTTGACAACCTGTCAAAGAAGAACGGCGTGGAACTCAGGTTCGAGGCCACCGTTGGTGGAGCCACACCCATCATCAACCTGTCCCGGGAGCTGCTCATGGCCGAGAAGGTGGAGTCCATGAAGGGCATTCTCAACGGCACCTGCAACTTCATACTCTCCCGCATGGGCGAGGAGGGGCTTCCGTTCGAGTACGTGCTCAAAGAGGCTCAGGAGATGGGTTACGCGGAGACCGACCCCAGCTACGATATCGATGGCATAGACAGCGCCAGCAAGCTGGCCATCCTGGCCAACGCCATCATGGGGCTGGACGTCACCTATCACGACGTCAGGCGCACGGGGATACGCCGAATCACACAGGAGGCGGTGGAGCTGGCGGCCAAGGAGAAGAAGGTCATACGGCTCATCGGAGAGGTCAACGGCGGAGGGGTCGAGGTCTCGCCGCGGATGGTCCCCTTGGGACACCCTCTCTCCATATCCGGAACGCTCAACGTGCTGCACATGCACACCGACCTGGCCGGGGCCATCACCGTCACCGGACGGGGTGCCGGCAGAAAGGAGACCGCCAGCGCGATCATGAGCGACCTGGTCGGCCTGTTGAAGAGGAACGCCTGCCTTCTGAACGGCAAGGTTAAATAGGTCGTGCCATGATAAAGCATACCTTACCTGAGGTATCTCAATGCCAAGATCAAACAACGGGTGGGATTTATTTATTGCCCGCCAGGGCTAGTATCTTCGACACCACTTTGAGGGACGGCGCTCAGACCGAGGGAGTATCCTTCTCCACCGAGGACAAGCTGGAGATCCTGGAACGCCTGGACGCCTTCGGGATCGATTTCGTGGAAGGCGGCTATCCGGCCTCCAACCCCAAGGACAAGGCCTTCTTCAAGGCCGCCCATAAGGTCAAGCTGAAGAACGCCAAGCTGGTGGCCTTCGGGGCCACGCATCGCCCCGGGGTTCGACCGGGACAGGACAAGGGCATGGAAGCCCTGTTGGACGCCAAGACCGAATGGGTCAGCGTGTTCGGCAAGTCCTGGGACCTGCACGTGGAGAAGGCCTTGCAGGTGTCCTTGGAAGAGAACCTGCGCATCGTTCAAGATACCGTGTCCTTCCTCAAGAAGAAGGGACGGCGGGTGATCTTCGACGCCGAGCACTTCTTTGACGGTTACCGCAACAACCCCGATTACGCCATGAAGGTCCTTCATGTGGCTGAGGACGCTGGTGCGGAATGGTTGTGCCTCTGCGACACCAACGGCGGGGCCTTTCCCAGTCTGGTAGGCGAGGTGGTATCCCGCGTGCGCCAGGAGATGAAGGTCCCGATAGGGGTGCACGCCCACAACGACGGCGAACTGGCCGCCGGCAATTCCCTGGCGGCGGTCGAGGCGGGCGCCTCCATGGTGCAAGGCACCATAAACGGCCTGGGCGAACGCTGCGGCAACGCCAACCTCTGCTCGATAATCCCCAACCTCATGCTAAAGATGAAGGTGGAAACGGGGGTCAAGAACCTGGACCAGCTATCCAAGCTGTCGCATTTCGTGGCCGAGATGGCCAACGTGTCCCCCGATCCCAGGGCGCCATACGTGGGCAAGAGCGCCTTCGCCCCCAAGGGCGGCATCCATGTCAGCACGGTGCTGAAGGACTCTCGCACCTATGAGCACGTGGAGCCGGAGCTGGTCGGCAATCAGCGCCGAATACTGGTATCCGAGCTTTCCGGGGTGTCCAACATCATGGCCAAGGCCGGGGAGATGGGGATCGACACCGAGAAGGATGGGGGGCGCTCCATCCTGGAGCTGATGAAGCGCCGGGAGGCGGAGGGCTTCCAGTACGAGGCGGCCGAGGCCAGCCTGGAGCTGCTCATCCGCAAGCTGAAGGGAGAGAACACCTCCCCGTTCCGACTGGAGGGGTTCCGCACCTTCATGGACGTCACCGGCGACGTGATGACCTCCGAGGCTTCCGTTCGCGTCGTCGATTCGGACGGCACCATGGAGCATACCGCGGCCGACGGCAACGGGCCAGTGAACGCCTTGGACCGGGCCTTGCGCAAGGCCCTGGAGCGCTTCTACCCCGTCCTGAAGGAGGTGCGCCTGATCGATTACAAGGTGCGGGTGATCGACGGCAAGGAGGCCACGGCGGCCAAGGTCCGCGTGCTGATCACCTCCACCGACGGCAACCAGACCTGGACGACCATAGGCGTTTCCGGCAATATCATAGAAGCTTCGCTGATGGCGCTCACCGACAGCATCGACTACAAGCTGATGAGGGCCGGCGTCAACGGCAACGGCGTTAGCTTGAATTGCCAGTAAGCCATACTACCGTCCATGAGCTACCCGGTCAAGCTGATATCGTATGAGGAGAAAGACCTCCTCTACCAGCAGTATTCCTCATATCCGTTCCACACCGCCAAGGCGGACATCAGCGGCTGCTGCATCAAGCTGTACACGCTGAGCAGCTCGGTCAAGGACATGTGGGAGGACAACTTCTATTCCATGTCCGAGACGGTCCGCTCGCATGGCCGCCTCATCTGTCTGGAGGACGCGGACCGGCCGCTGGAGGTGCTGTTCGAGCCCAACACCAAGACGGCGTTCCTGTTCAACTTCGATTATTACGGATGGATCAAGAGCGTGGCCTTGGCCCTGGCCGGGGACATACTGGAGGACGAGCATCAGATCTATTCGGTGCACGGGGCCGCCCTGGACATCAATGGGAAAGGGATCACCTTGATCGCCCCGTCCAAGACCGGCAAGACCACCCATTCCTGGGGATTGCTGCGCTCCAAGGACACCCGGCTGGTGACGGACGACTGGTACTTCGTGCGCCTGTCGGAAAGGCGGCCGGTGGCCTACGGTTCGGAGAAGAACTGTTACATCGATGCGGACATCGGCAACATCTGGGATGACTATCGCGAACTGGTGGAGAAGGCCAAGTTCGACAACCGCCAGAGGGCGGTGGTCAACGTGCGCTGGGTCACCGGAAAGGGATCCGTCGTTCCATTGACCACCATTCACGAGGTGGTGCTGCTGAAACGCGACCGTCAGGACCCCGTCCTGGTCAGGGAGCTGAGCCCCGACGAAGCCTGGGAATACCTCAAGGCCAACGACCTCTGCAACCCTCACCAGATGGTGCGCGACGAACGCAAGGAGGAGGTCCGCGAACGGTTCTTCCGGCAGTTCCTATCGCAATCCAGGGTGCACATGGTGAACACCGTCGCCAGCCCGCAGGAGACCCAGGCGGCCATCGCCGCCCTGATTAAATAAAGGAAAGAATAATCAATTCCGCATCCCCATGGCTTAGGTATGGGCAAGGTCCTGCTGACCATGATGGGACGGAGCGTGTGGGGACTGTTCAATTCCGTCTGGTCCGACATCCGCCAGTTCGATTATCTTCCGGACCGGGTGTACGTGCTGACCGCCGGCTGCGAGGCCGCGCGAGGCCAGATGGCCAGGGATATGCTGGTCGTGCTTCTGAAGGAGCACGGCTCCCCGGCGGAAGTGGAACTGATCGAAGTCCCGGGCGACGACATCAAGGAGATCGGCCGCCGGGTCAACGAGATAATCGGGGCGGAGAACGGGAGGGGCAGCGAGGTGGCCATCGATGTCACCCCGGGAACCAAGGCCACCGTGCTGGGCACGGTGATCGGGGCGGGCAAGGTCAGGGTCGACCGCATCTTCTACCTGTACATCGAATCCCTGCAGAACGCCTCCCGGCCCTATCTGGAGATCCCGCTGGACCTTCAGAGCTCCCATGACCTCCTCGGGGAGGCGCGCTGATGGACGCGGACAAGGAGTTCATCACCGTCGCGCTCAACGAGGCCATGATGGCCGGCAAGGGCAACATCATCGTCCGCTCGGACCTGCTGGACGTTGATCTCCTGGCTCTGGACCTGGACCGCCAGCAGGTGCAATGGGTGGCCAGGGAGAAGGATTATGATGAAGCGTACGGAAGAACGGTCGGCGCCCTGGGGGAGCAGATGGCCAGGGACATCCCGACCTTCCTGGACATGCGCGAGGCGCTGCAGTCCTCCCTCTTCATGCCGCCGACAAACCTGGACGAACTGTTGGCCGAGATCTACCGTCTGAACGAGAGACGCGGCGACCCCTACCGTTTCCCGCGCCAGATGTGCTTCGGGGTGGACACCAACCTCCTGTACCGGAGGCTGTTCTCCCGTTTGCTCCTGGCAGAGAGAGGCTGCAACGTGCGCCCCTTCGATCCGCAGAAGGTGCAGATCCTCATACCGTCGATGGCCGAGGAGGATCTCTCCCGCCGGGTCGGCCGGAAGTATGAACGGAGGGACGTGGAGGAGCTTCGCCGGGCGGTGCGGGACCGCTCCGTGGCGGACGATCTCTTCAACTGCCTGAACAAGAACGGGCGGAAGGCGCTGAACGGGCAGACCGAGGTGGTGGCGATGAAGCAGCGCTACAACTGCTGGTCGGCGCAAGGCGGTTCGTTCGTCGACGACAAGGAGGCCCGGGACGACGAGATGCTCAGGTCCGTGGCGGAGGAGATGCTCGAGCAGAGGGTGGACGTGCTCTTCCTGACCAACGATGACAAGACCAGAGCGCACGCAAATGCCCACAAGGTGCCCTCGCTGCTGATCAGCTATCCGTACGAGGTGCCATCAACCATCCCCTACGATCCCTGGCTGATGACCGAGCTGCTTTACGATCTGAGCATTCTGCATACCTCTTTGACATTGAAGGGGACAGGGATCCGCATCAAGGGGGAGTGGATGGGCAAGACCGTGGACGATTACAGGAACGAGAGGATCCGGGTGAGCGTTCCAGAAGGCTCCGTCCTCAGCGGCCTCTTGACCAGGGACCTGCGGGTGATCTCGGCGATCAAGAGCAGGTTCCCCTGGAAGGACATCAGATGAAGGTAAAAGTAAAGGAGCCCCCGCAAAACGTTAATGGTGGGGAAGTTGGAGAAGGTCCGCGGGGAACTCCCATATTCCAGATTAGTTGCTGAATATAAAGATTACGCTTTAGTTGCATCATTATTATGAAAGAAACAGTAACACTGGTCTTTCCAATTCGACC
>JAKPZB010000056.1 GCA_029560215.1 Methanobacteriota archaeon
GACGTGGAGTTCTCCTGGGACAACATCTACGCTTACAACAAGGCCATCGTGGACAAGACGGCGAATCGTTACTTCTTCGTCTGGGACCCGGTGCCTCTACAGATCTGCGGGGTGAACGAGCTTCATGCCAAGGCCCCCAGGCATCCTGACCACCCTGAGCTGGGGAACAGGGAGTTCCAGCTCAACTCGCCGATCGTCGTCCACGTGGTGGAGAAGGACCTGAACACCGCCATGGAGGCGGGCAAGGTCCGCTTGAAGGACCTCGGCAACGTGGAGTTCCGTTCCGGCAAGGCTCTGTATCAGGGGAACGATCTTTCCGTCCTCAAGGAAGGATACCGCATCATCCATTGGGTGCCGGACAACTGCACTCCCGCCACGGTCATCATGCCCACCGGGGAGAAGAAGGACGGGTTCGTTGAAAATCTCCCGAAGGAAGAGGAGGGCAAGGTCGTGCAGTTCGAGCGTTTCGGCTTCGTGAAGGTGGAAAGGACCTCCCCGAAACTGGTGGCCTACTTCACCCATTGAGGAACGTGCTGTAAAGCAGGTTCAGAGCGAAGTACAGCAGCACCAGGGCGCAGATGACGCTCAGTGCGCGGAACAGCTTGGGCGTGATGTAGCGCTTGCCGTAGCCGATGAGCGCGGAGTACGCCGTACCCCAGATGATCGCTCCGACCAGATAGCCCAGGTAGAACACCGCGAAGTCCATGAGCCCCGGGTCGGACATTATCACGGCGATGCTGGTGCTGCCGATGCCGATCCAGAACGGTATCTGGAAAGGGTTGGCGAAGGACATTATGACGCCGGTGACGAAGTCCGTGTGCCCCTTGGGCGCGTCGACCTCGGCGATCTCCTTCCTCCGGGCGTCCTGGAATCCCTGGTACGCCAGGTACAACAGGAACGAGGCGCCGACGATGGACAGTACGGTACGCACGGCATCGTTGTCCCAGACCACCGCCAGGCCGGCTAGGGCTATCACCGCCCAGCTCATGTCGCCGACTATGCTCCCCATCTCCACCCCGAAAGCCCGGCGGAAACCGCCGGTGACGCCCACGCGAAGCGCCTGGGTGTTGACGGCGCCCGGGGTGGCGCAGAAGATGAGGGAGAGGACCAGAGCGGCCAGGAACAGTCGGTACATCCGCTCCGGTTATGGCCTTCGTTCTTTAACTCTTTCCTAGAGCACCCCGAAGAGGAAGTTGGCCAATCCGCCCAACGAGAAGGCCAGAACGATCGACGACAGGGTCATGATCAGGCTGTCCCTGATACCGTATTCGCGGACCATCACGGCGAAGGCGGACATGCAGGGCATGAATGTCGCCATCACTAGAGCGAACACGAAGAGCTGCTCCACGGTCATCACCGCCGACAAGTTGGCGGTGCCGAACAGCACCACCAGCAGCTGGAAGGACATCTCCTTTCGCAATACGCCGAATATCAGGGCGATGATCAATATGGCCGGCAGCCCGAGGAAGCCCTCGGTGAAGAAGGCCAGGGGCTCGACCAGTTTGTCCAGCCATCCATAGGCGTTCAGCAGCTCCAAGGCCATGCTGCCGACCAGCAGGATCGGGAAGGCGATGACGAAGAACTCCTTGACGCGCATCCCGGTCTTCTTCAGCACGTTGTCCGCCCGGGGCCTGCTGAGGTCGGGAATCTCGATCATCAGGCTGGTCGGTTCGAACCTGAGCGCCTTGTGCAGGAGGCGTCCGAGTACGAGCACCAGGCCGAGGAGAATGGCCAATATCGCCATCACGTAGAGGACGCCCCCGTGGTTCCCCACCGTTCCGATGATCACGGCCATCTGCGCCGAGCAGGGTACGGCCATGACGATTATCGTCCCCAGTATCAGCCTCTCCCGGCGGGATTCGATCACTCGCGTGGCGAGTATCGCCGGGACGTTGCAGCCCATTCCCACCAGCATGGGAATGATCGCCTGGCCGTGCAGCCCGATCTTGTGCATGACGCCGTCGAGAAGCACCACCACCCTCGGCAGGTAGCCGGAGTCCTCCAGCAGGGCCAGGATCAGGTAGAACAGCAGGATGTAAGGTATGACTATGGACAGTATGGCCTGGATGCTCAGGTCGAGCCCGGAGGCCAGGGCGATGCCGAGCTCGCCGCCGATGGCGTTCGCCAGATCGCTGAAGAAAGAACCGACGACGTCACTGTATAGCGACAGCAGGGTTTCATCCAAGAACCCCCCAAGTTTGATCATGGTCAAGAGGACGCCGGCGAGAACGGCGATGAGGATGGGGATTCCCGTACGAGGTCGCATGGTGAGGTCCGACAGCCTCTGGACGCGGGTCCGGGGCTGCACGTTCGGCCTCGATACCTCGGATATTATCCTTCCGGCCTCGCCGTACCGGTCGCGGTTGATATGGACCTCCAGGTCCTCGTCGTGCTCCTTGCGGAACTCCTCTCTGAGCTTTCTCACTTGGACAGGGAGGTCTTTGGGAACGCCTTCGGTGAACTGCTCGTCCCCCTCCAGGAGCTTGATGGATGCCCCGCGGACAGGATACTTCAGCTCGGCCTCGGCGATGCCCAGCTTCATGACCTCCAGGTACGCCTCGATGTGCGAGTCGTAGCTGACCTTGAAGTCGGAGCGCCGGGCGGCGCAGGTGTCCAGGGCTTTCAGCAGCTCTTCCATCCCTTCGCCGGTGACCGCCACGGTGGGAACGATCGGCACGTCCAGTATCTTTGACAGCTTAACAACGTCCAGCTCTCCGCGCTTCCGGGCGGTGTCCATCATGTTCATGGCCACGAGGATGGGATATCCCAGCTCGATTAGCTGGAAGATGAGAACGAGGGATGGCTCCAGACGAGTGGCGTCCGCCACGACCAGGACGCAGTCCGGATTGGCGGAGTGAAGCATCTTCGCCGCCACGAGCTGATCCTCCGTGCCATTGGTCAGCGAGTATATGCCAGGGAGGTCAGTGAAGGTGACCTTCTTCCCGTTGACCATCATGTCCGCCCTGAGATAGTCGACGGTGGTGCCGGAGTAGTTAGATGATATCGTTCCGACGCCGGTCAGGCGGTTGAACACCACGCTCTTGCCAACGTTGGGGTTTCCGACCAGCAGAACCTCCATCACTCCGCACCGTGCCTTTGACGTTTCTGGCAGCGCCTCTTGGTGTTTACGTAAACGAGATCGGCGTATTCTTTAGCGAGGGCAACGCGGCAATCTCCGACTTGAACTAGAACGGGGCCGCCCATGGGTAGCTTTTCCTCTACCGTAAGGCACCTCTCCGGCACGAAGCCCATGGCTATAATGCGGCGGATCTTCTGCGGGTCGTCGCAGGAGAGGTGAGATATGACGCCTTCTTCCCCTTCGGACATCTGGCTGAGAACCGAGGAATCCTCGTCCTTCCTGGCGCAGAGCTGGTCCATGGCCGGGATGGGATCGCCGTCCGGACACGTCTTAGGATGGTTCATCATCTCCGAGATGCGGCGCTCGCTCTCGTCGGACAGCATGTGCTCCAGACGGCACGCTTCATCGTGGCTCTTCTCCTTGTCGATGCCCAGCACGTCGACCAGGAAACGTTCCAGGAGCCTGTGCTTGCGCTTGATGGTCTCCCCGATGACCTTTCCGGAGTCGGTCAGTGTGACGCCCTTGTACTTCTCATAGGTGATGTAACCCAGCGAATCCAATCGCTGCATCATCTCGGTGACGCTCGCAGGGGACACCTTCATCTTCTTGGCGATGTCGGTGGTGCGCGCGGGCGTGCCGTCCTGCGTCAGTTCCCAAATGCACTCGAGGTACTCCTCGATGTTCTCGCTGACCATGATTTAGGGTTACCTAAGAGCGAATATATAATCATTTTCTAGGTGAACCTAAAAGTAGCCATCACCGGATTATATCAGTATACCTAAAAAAAAGATGAAGGGCGGAGCTATCGAATATAGTACGGCCCATAATCTATCCCGGGCTTGCCGTTCGCCTTGGGGTCCTTCTGCGGTTCCGCTTCCTTCTTGGCCCCCATCTTCCTATCCGCCTCCTTCAGGGAGCTGAATGCGCAATCCTGGATGACCTGGATCAGCCGGCCGAAGTCGTCGTGCACCAGTTTCAGCCTCTTCTTGCTGATGTTCTCCCCGTCCTCGCCAAGGAACTCTTTTGCATGCTTGCGCATGAGCACCTTCATGGCGATATGGTCCAGCAGGCCGATCTGATAGAGCAATGTTTCAGGTTCCACATCCTTCTCCTCGCAGAGGTGGAGCATCGCCTGGGCCAGCGCGGCCAGCTCCCGGTCGACCTCCTGGTCCTTCTTGCGTGCCTGTTCCAGCTGTTCGACCAGCTTCTTCCTGCTCCTCAGCTTCTTCCTGCTCATGCGCAGCACCCCTCTTCGATGCCGACCATCGCCCGCATCCTGGTGCCGAGGCGGTCGGGGCGCTTCCTCTGGGGAAGGCCCGGTTTGAGCTTCCGTTCGTCCAAGGGCCTGATCCCCTGGTCCCAGGCTAGCTCGTATATCTCCTGGCTGGTCCAGGGAAGGATGTCCCCGTTCGATAGGAGGTATAGCGTCCTGCGATCCGTTGCGATGATGTTTCCGTTCATGCAACTTCATGGTCGGGAAAAGATATCAAATTTATAACGTTATAATTGTTATAATTGTTACAATCGGTCGGTTCATCATCCGACCAAATGAGAAGAGAGGAGAATCAAAGGTCCTTGAACGGGACCAGGTCGCAGCAGCCGCACTCATGGCACATGGTGTGATACGAATTCGTGCTCAGGCCATGGGCCATGAGGATCAGCTTCGCCTCCTGGTT
>JAKPZB010000076.1 GCA_029560215.1 Methanobacteriota archaeon
TTCTTCATGGCCGTGGTGCTCAGCGGCAAGCGCGCCGGGAACGCCGCGCAGCGCATGCTCAAGGTGCTCGACAACATCGAGGACAGTTACGCCGGAGTGCTGAAGGAGTGGGACGGCGACCTGGAGAAGGTGCGCGGCATAAGGGACGAGACCAAGCCGATGTTCTCGCGCGCCAACCCTCTGGACCGTCTTAAACGTAAGGAAGGCGGAGACGATTCGGTTTAAATATCACGTAATTCTAGGGTGGGCGGAATGATCACCATCGAGCAGGCGGTCATAGTGCTAGTGCTCTGCGCGGTGCTCTGCGCGCTGTCGTGGAAGCTAGGGCTGCTCACCGCCGATGGCAGCTTGGCCTCCTTCGGAGTAGGCATGGTGCTGGGACTGTTCGGCGGGATCGGCTGGCTGCTGCTCCTCATACTTTTTGCTTTCATCGGCTTCCTGGTCACAAAGTACAAGATGGAACTGAAGATCAAGAAAGGGGTTCAGGAAGGTAAGAAAGGGGAAAGGAACTACCGCAACGTCCTGGCCAACGGAGCGGTGCCGATGGCCATAGCCCTGCTCACTTTCTTGGCCGGCTGGGAGGGGGAGCTGCCGGCGTTGATCTACATCAGCGCGGTGTGCGTCGCCGCCGCTGACACCACTGCCAGCGAGCTGGGCGTGCTTTCCGACCGGACGTATATGATCACCACTTTCAAGCACGTCCCCGCGGGGGTGGACGGAGGCGTCTCGCTCTACGGCACGGAGTGGGCCATCGCCGCCTCGGCCTTCGCCGCCCTGATGGGTTGGATGGTCATAATGGGAACGATGCCAACGCTGTTGGTCCTCGTCCCGATATCCATGGGCGTCCTGGGGTGCTTCATCGACAGCGTGATCGGCGCTACGCTGGAAACGAAGGGCTGGGTGACCAAGCTGTGGAACAACATCACCTCCATGGCCCTGGGCGCGGCCATCGCCCTGCTGGTCCTTGTCTGAGTTCGACTGACGGAAAGGGGGGCCTTCGGGGCGCACCTGGTATTGAGAGGTGAGACCCAAACCGCTTCCGAGCATCTGCGGGAGCTGACCCGACGGGACTTAGATCCGATGTTGGCATCCCCTGTCGATGTGGAACCGCTTTCCGATCATGAGATCGAGGTCCTGGAAAGGGTGACGTCCGTCATCGAGCGACCGGAGCAGCTTTCCAAGGGGCTGGGAAACAGTTATATATGATGGTCTTTTTCACTGGGTTCAAGGATGGTTTGACGGCCATCGCGGCGGGGATACGCCTGGTCTCGTCCGATCCCAGAAGCTAAGCCCGCCCGCGTTCCCTGTGTTACTGTGGTGCGCGAGCCCACGGGAAGCCCGGAACGCTGTCAGCCTCCTTACTTTTCATTTCTTTTCTCTAGATTATCCGTTATTGGTCATTACCGATCGAGAACGCGAATGTTGTGATGGAACCCCTAACTATTTTGATAGAAAATGAAAAGAGAGGGTTTCAGGGGGCTTTTGGCCCCCTTAAGGTTTTACAGCTCTTCCGTGATGATGAAGCTCCTGCTTAGGTCATCACCGAGTCCCCAGCTGAGGGTGACCGAGAAGGTGTACGAGGTGGCTCCGACGGGGTCCATTCCATCCGGGATGGTGATCACTATCGTGTATGTCCCGGGGATGAGCCATTCGAACCTGGCCATTCCATCCACGTCGGTCTCGTGAGAGACCGCTCCTTCCGGCCCGGTCAGGGTGAGGGTGACCCCTTCGACGGGATTGCCCACCGAGTCCTGCCAGACATATACATCCAGGCCGACATACCACCAGTCATACCAATCGACACTCTCGGGGGCATTGTTCATGCCATCCGCTAGGTACTGGGCGGCGCCATACTTGCCTTCGCCATAAAGCCCGAGGATGTAGTCGATCGCACCGCTGCCGGTGCCGGTGAAGGTCGAGCCTTGACCGGCGTCGGGCAGATGCACGTACGAGCCACCCCAATTCGGAGCCCACAGCCTGGAGGTCAGCAGCATGGACAGAATCTGCGCCTCTGCCTTGTCCTGGAAGTCGCTCGGGTTCGGTATGCTCAGGATGTCATACGCCTCCTGCATAGTCAAATCCTCGAGCCATAGGTACTCGTCGCCGTACATGTCGCTGATATCCTCGAGATACTGCACGATCGTCGCGTACGGAACCTGAATGCCCTTGGTCTTGCCCTCCATGTTCTTCAGGATGTTGTTCTTCCAGAACCCGATGGTATGACCGCCCGGATACGGAGCGACCATCTTGTTCACGAAGGTGAACTCGTAGGTTCCGTATCCACTGGTGACCGAGCCGAACTCGTGCTCGATATCGGTCATCGGCACCCATCCGTCCAGTTCCTCTTCCCCGACCTTATAGATCCCAGGTCCGAGGTTGGTCCAGGTGTAGCTTCCGGTCTCGTCCGTATACCTAGTATCGATGAGAGTCCAGCTTTCCAGAGCGTCGTCCCACTTATACAGGTATACCTCCCAGCCCTCGAGCAGCACATCGTCTTCGGTCAACCCGTCGCCGGTGATGTCGTGGTATTTATAGACCTTGATGTCCACGTTCTCGAAGTTCACGAAGGTGAACTCGTAGGTCGCGTGTCCACTAGTCACCAGCCCGGTCTCGTAGAAGGTCGGCCCGATAGCCGTCCAATTGGAGGGTACATCCTCCATGACCTGGTAGTAGCCCGGCCCGAGGTTAGTCCAGGTGAACGATCCGTCCTCCCCGGTCGCCTCGTAGCTGACCAGCTGATAGGTGCCTTCCGCGGTAGTCTTCTTCCACAGGGATACGTTCCAGCCTACCACGTCGGCGCCGTTGCCGTCGTGCTTGTTGACCTTGATGTCCACGTTCTCGAAGTTCAAAAAGGTCACGTTAACCCATTCGCCAGGGCTATCAAGGACAACCGCCTGAGTTGCACCGTTGGTGCTTGTCCATCCCTCAGATAGGATCTCTTCGACGGTGTAACTGCCGAGATACAGGTCTTCGAAGCAGACCTTGCCGCTCGAGTCGGTCACATCGGTATCTATGGGATCCTCACCCTCGGAGATGGCGCCTTCGTACAGGTTGATGGTGACGCCAGATAATGCCGGCTCACCTTCATCCCAGTTTCCGTCACCGTTCAGATCATTATACTTGTATACGGTGATGTTCCCAAGAGGATAGTTGTAGAAGGTCATCGTGACCTCTTGGTCAGCTGTGGTCAGGGAGATCTCCTTTGGCTCCGCTGCGGTATAACCGGCGGTAGGCGCTGAGACCTCGACCATCTTGTAGTTGCCTAGAACCAGGTTCTCCCAGTATTCCGTATAACCATCGGAACCGGTGACCTTGGTTCCGAGGGAACTCCAGGTGCCATTCCAGAAGAACAGCTCGAAGGTCCATCCCACACCAGGATATCTGTCGGCGGTCGTGGTGAGGTCTCCGTCGGTATCAATGATCTTCCGAGCTTTGATCTCGCCAGGCATTACATTACCGAAGTTCAAGCCTGTATGGGTAAGATTAGTACCATTGACGATCACAGACCATGTATAAGTGAGAGGGAAGGTCTGCGTCCAGCCATCTTTCCCGACCAGCGATTCGGATATTGTATATGTGCCCCAGGGCACCTGTGCGAATCTATAGCTTCCATCCGAGCCGGTGACCGTTTGCAGATGGATCGGGAATCCTCCTGAGGATACGCCGTCCAGCTTGATCGTCCAGTTGGAGAGACCGCCTTCGCCCGCGTCCTTAGTGTGGTTCGCGTTGGCGTCGTGGAACTTCATACCGGATATGCTCCCTGCGGCCGCCGTTACAGGTATGCTCTGGGTCTGAGAGCTCGTTCCGGTGAAGACCAGTGAAAGAGCCACCTGCATCGATGCGCCGGGGAAGAAGGAAGCGCCCTTGTAATACCCCTCTGGCACGCCCTGCCCGGGAGTGGTAGGTGCTTGACTGTAGTATGCGGTCTCCGCCACGTGGGCCTGGAAGTATATATATATTGATGACCCTGCCGACACGTTGAAGTAGCCAGCGTTGAACTTGTAATATTTCTGTATGGTCTGGCCGTTCATTCCGAAGTACGCGTTGGAGAGCGATGGAGTTATGGGATCAATCACATTAAAGGTGGTATTAACCCCTTCAGATTGCGTCGGGAATTGGACAACCCAGCCTTCTGTGTTAAATCCCCACAATACTTCTGAATCTATCCCGTACGCACCCCGCTGTTTGTCGAAGTGGTCATAGACCGAATCCAGTTCGGGTGACGCGTCGTTCGTTCCTGTGTCGTGCGTAACTACGAACTTGAATCCTATGAGATCTCCTTCGTGATAACCAGCCAGATTACCATTTACCCAGCCGTTTTGGACTGGGTCCCACGCATACAGTTCCGTGGTCCACTTATCGTTAGCGGCTTGCGTCCCTACTGGAACCGCCACCAACAAAGCGGAAGTGACCATCAACAAAGACAGAATGATGACGATGGTCTTGCGGAAACTGTGACTAGTTGCACCTATACTATTGCCCGAAGCCGCCGTATTGTTCCCCCCTTACTTGAACGGTGTTGAAAGGGATTTCAACCGAGGTGGGATTCCTCGGCCGCTCAATACGAAGTAGTAGTGGGAGAAGCCGACTCTTCCGTCGTCTTGCATAGTATTATTGTTTATGATATCGAGCGGTGTATGTGACAATCTTGGAATTATTTCCTTATAAGTATTTTGGTCACTTTATCGAACCTTTGGTCGATTTCAATTTACATAATAACATTATAGAAAATTACTTGCTGGATTGTCATTTTTAATTCTGATAATGAGATTAATATCATTGCTGACCTATTATATAAAATCGAATAATTTTTTCCGACCCATCCATTTTATTAGTAGGGATTCTGTGCAATCAAATAACAGTGAGGTTGTTCACCCCTGTTAATTGACCGAAGTATCGTTTTTTCCGCAAGTCGAAGTTCATGTTGCGAACCTATCGATGCGTCCGGATCATCAGAACGTGCCCGATGCTAAAGATTAAATAGGAATGCCATAATGCCTTGCTCAGAATGGTTTGACGGCCATCGCGGCGGGGATACGCCTGGTCTCGTCCGATCCCAGAAGCTAAGCCCGCCCGCGTTCCCTGTGTTACTGTGGTGCGCGAGCCCACGGGAAGCCCGGAACGCTGTCAGCCATTCTAACTTTTCCTTTCTCTGTCCAATCCAGTTCGGTCATTCATGTTCTATCTATGCAATAGGATTAATACCAATCAGGGGCCTAGTGCTCTCCGGAGTTGAAGGTTATTGCTGGACGCGGACCAGATCTTCTTGATCGCCCTCCTTATCGTTCTCGCTATAGTGATCTATCTGGAGCTCCGGTTCATGCGCTCCCGCAACAAGGAGTACATCGAGCGGATGACGGACAAGGACGACGCGTACAACACCATCGCCACCACCAAGGCCATCGCTTCCTCCCTCAAACAGAAGGGGCGGGACACCAAGGAAGCCGATCTGGTAATCATCCAGGCCGATAACGCCTACAAACGCAACAACTACCACACCGCCCGGGACTCGGCCAAGCGCGCCCGGGAGATCCTGATGAACGCGCCTATGCTGGAGGTCGCCGCCCCCAGGACGGACGAGGCTGCTCCAGAGGAGAAGCCGGAAGAGGACCGCAAGACCGTGCAGGAGGTCAAGAAGCTCGAGCCGCATATGCTCGAGTCGCGTTTTATCATCAACACCTGCCGCGGAAGGATCGAGACCGCCGAGGGCTCGGGCAAGGACATGAGCAACGCCAAGGAGGTCCTGGCCAGGGCGGAGAAGTGCTTCGAGGATAAGAAGTACGACGAGGCGCTCCGAGAAGGCCTGAAGGCCCGGAAGATGCTGGGCGAGGAGACCCTGGCGCCGGAACCGGTGAAGGAGGCGGTCATCGTCAAGGTACCCAAGCCGGAGAGGAAGTGCGAGAAGTGCTCCGCGACCATTGGCAATGACGACGTATTCTGCCGCAAGTGCGGGGCGCCGGTGATTGTCAAGCGAACCTGCGCTTACTGCCGTGCCGAAATGGAGGACGGCGACATCTTCTGTCCGAAATGCGGCCGCAAGGCCTGAAGGCCACGGGCTGTAACATTAATACATCAAGACCAATTATCTCGAGGAATCAAATGATACTGGTGAAATTGGGCGGAAGCGTCATAACCGACAAGGGCCGGTACCGCACCTTCGATCCGGATACCGCCGGAAGGCTGGCGGAGGAGATCGCCAGGACCGGGCAGGACGTCGTCATCGTTCATGGCGCCGGGTCCTTCGGGCACATTCTGGCCAAGGAGCACCGGCTCCATCTCGGCATAAGTGATGGTTCTCAGCTCTTAGGCGCTTCGCTGGTCATGTCCGACGTCCGCGAGCTGGATCTGGAGGTGTGCCGGCGCCTGTCCGCCAAGGGAGTGCGGGCGGTCCCGCTGCCCCCGGCCTCCTGCGCGGCGATGAGGGACGGAACCCTTCACCATCTGGACCTGGACCTCTTCAAGGCGTATCTCCATTTGGGCATGGTCCCGGTGACCTTCGGCGATGTGGTGCGGGACGAGGTTCGCGGGCTGAGCATCTGCTCCGGCGACCAGCTGATGGCCGCCCTGGCCAAGGAGTTCCGACCGAACAAGGTCATATTCGTCACCGACGTGGACGGGGTGTTCACCGCCGACCCCACGCAGGACCCCAAAGCGAGGCTGATCGAGACGGTCGACCAGAAGGTGCTTGACTCGCTACCCCGCACCGAACGGAACGTCGACGTCACCGGCAGCATATTCGCCAAGATCCGCTACATGATCGGCATGGCGTCGCTGACCAACGAATGCCTGGTGCTCAACGGCAAGGTGCCCGGAAGGCTGGAGGCGGCCATCCGCGGCGAGAGGGTCATCGCCTCCAGGGTGGTTTCATGAAGAAGATCGAGAGGCGCAAATCGGACCATATCGAAGTCACGCTCAGAGAGAAGGTCGTGCCTGATTACGACTACTGGTCGGACGTCAGGCTGGTCCACCGCGCATTGCCCGAGGTGGACATGGACGATATCGACACCTCGGTCACGCTGTTCGGCAAGAGGCTGGAGATGCCCCTGGTCATCACGGCCATCACCGGCGGTTTCCCTCTGGCCAAGAAGATCAACCAGAATCTGGCGGAGGCCTGCGCCAAGGCCGGCGTGGGTCTGGGCGTGGGAAGCCAGAGGCCGGCCATCGAGAACGGGGACGACGGGACGTACTCGGTGGTCAAGAACTACGATGTCCCCCTGGTCATCGGCAACGTGGGAGCGCCCCAGCTGGTGAGGCAGAAGAAAAAGAAAGCGTTCAGCGTGGAGGACGTGCTCCGGGCCCAGGAGGTGGTGGGCGCGGATATCATGGCGGTCCATCTCAACTTCCTGCAGGAGGTGGTTCAGCCGGAGGGAGACCTCAACGCCAAGGGTTGCCTCGACGGCATAAGGGCGATAGCCCGCGAGGGTCCGACCATGGTCAAGGAGACCGGGGCCGGGATCTCCCGGGAGACCGCGCTGATGCTCAAAGGCACCGGCATCCGGGGAATGGACGTCTCCGGCGTGGGAGGCACCAGCTTCGCCGCGGTGGAGATGTACAGGGCCGAAACGCAGGAGAACCGAACGGCGTCCGCCTTGGGGCGCACCTTCTTCGATTGGGGCATCCCCGCCCCGGCGGCGGTGCTGGAGGCGGACGTGGGGCTGGAGATCATCGCCAGCGGCGGGGTGGACGACGGGCTGCGCATGGCCAAGGGATTGGCGATTGGTGCCAACGCCGCCGGCTGCGCGCGAGCGGTGCTGGCGGAGGCCATGGAGTCCAGCCAGGCGGTGCTTGATAAGATCAATATCATGAAGGCCGAACTTAAAGCGGCCATGTTCCTGACCGGATGCGCCAGCGTGGACGAGCTGCGGCAGCGCCGGGTGATCGTAAGCGGGCGGACCGCCGACTGGTTGACCGCCTCGGAGGATTGATGCTCATGGACCATCAACAGAGAACCAAGGAGATGATCAAGGAGATCGACCGCGCCCTGATGAAGTACGTGGAGCGCGGCAAGCACGAGAAGCTGATCAAGGCCATGCGCCATTATCCGGAAGCGGGCGGCAAACGCATGAGGCCGGTCATGGCCATGCTGGTGGCCGAAGCGGTAGGGAAGAGGGGGAAGGAGGCGCTGCCCTTCGGATGCTCCCTCGAACTGATCCACAACTTCACGCTGGTGCATGATGACGTCATCGACAAGGACCCTGTGCGGCGAGGCCGCCCGGCGGTGCACATCGCCTTCGACGAGCCGACGGCCATCATCGCCGGGGACGCGCTGTTCGCCATCGCCTACGACGTGCTGGCAATGACGGACGTTGACGGCGAACGGTTGAGAAGACTGCTGCGCGCCGTCTCCGACACGGTGTTCCTGGTGGCGGAAGGCCAGCAGATGGACGTGGACAACGAGGACCGCCCGACCGTCTCCAAGGAGGAGTACCTGGACATGGTGGAGAAGAAGACCGCGGTGCTCTTCGCCTGCGCCGCGGAGGGCGGGGCGATAATCGGCCACGGCACTGAGAAGCAGATAACCGACATGAAGGAGTACGCCAGACTGCTGGGCATCGGCTTCCAGATCTGGGACGACGTGCTCGGGATCAAGGGCGACGCCAAGAAGGTGGGCAAGCCCATCGGGTCCGACATCCGCAACGGCAAACGCACCCTGATCGTGCTGGACGCCCTGGAGCGGCTGGAGAAGGACCAGCGCAAGCATGTGCTCACCGACGCCCTGGGCAACGAGAAGGCCACGGACGAACAGGTCAGGGCGGCCATCAAGCTCCTGGAGGACATCGGTTCCATCGAGAACGCCCGCCAGTTCGCCCTGGACTACGCGAAGAGGGCCAAGGACCTGCTCTCCTGCCTCAAGGACTCGGAGGAGAAGGAGATGCTGCGGGAGATGGTCGATTACGCAGTAGGACGGGAGCTCTGAGGCTCCGCCTCGATGCCCTTGTCCGTAAGATAAAAGATACCGAAACGGCCCTCGGCCAGATGGCGGTGCTTCATCAGCACCGCCCGGCGCTTGCTGGGGGCCAGCCTTTCCACTTTTATGATCGTCTTGGCGTTGTGATGTAGGACGTTCCCGCCCAGCGCCTCGAACGCTCCCGTTTCCACGTCAGTGTACACCTGCGAGGTGACCACCACCGGCAGGTTGAGCTTCCTTGCGGCCGTCAACAGCTTGGCGCTCTGCCCTGCCAGTACTCGCCTTTCCGCGCGTTCGTCGTCCTTGCTGGCCAGCCGATAGAACATGGTCATGGAGTCCACCACGATGAGGCCGACGTCGGGGTTCCCCTCGGCCAGCTTTATCGCTTTGCCGATCATGCGGTCCTGGTCCTCCAAGCTGTGCACCTCGCTGATCAGCACCTCCTTGAGCACCTTCTCCTGCTCCTCCCCGGCGATCATGCGCAGCCGGAGCAGCGAGACGCCCTCCGAATCAACGTATATCGTCTTGCGGCCCTCGACGGCTAGGTTCTTCGCCAAGGTCAGGCACAGATTGGTCTTACCGGTCCCCGCCTCACCGTAGATCAGGGTGAGGCATCCGCTCTCGACGCCCCCGGACATCATTGCATCCAGAGGTCGGCAGTTGAAGGCGACCAGCTTGAGCTCCTCCAAGTTCACTTCCTCTCCTGGTCCTTGGGGTCCTTGAGCTGCCCCAGGGTGTACGATCCGGGCTGCGAGTCGCGTCCGCGCTTGGCGAAGTAGTAGGGGATGGCCGCTAGCCCGCCCAGCATCGCCAGCAAGGCTATGACCAGCACGGCCGCGGCGACAATGACGATGATGACCGCCACCAGCCATTCCAGGTACCAGACGGCCAGCAGCGCCACGGCTACCACCCCGATCACCAGCAGGGCCACGATGGTGGCGTCCATGGCCTTGGACGTTCGCTCACCCCCGGTTGGGCAGGTACGGGACCAACGAGTTGGCGAGCTTGGACATGGTCATGGACTGCAGCACGATGCGTCCCGGACCGGTCAGGGTGGTGACGAAGAGCCCCTCGCCGCCGAACAGGGCGGTCTTGATGCCCAGGCTCTGGATGTCGTAGGAGACGCTGGCTTCCCAAGCCGCCACGTTCGCGGTGGATACCTTCATGACCTGTCCGGGAAGCAGATTGTATTCTATGAAATCACCGGCACCGGAGATGAACACGGTGCCCTCGCCCTGCACCTTCTGAAGCACCAGTCCCTCGCCGCCGAAGAGCGCCGCCCCGAACTTCCTCTGGAACGCTATGTCCAGATTGACCTGGGCTTCCGCGGCCAGGAACGCCGTCTTCTGCAATATCCACTGCCTCCCGCCCCGCAGGTCGATGGCCATGACCTTTCCGGGCACGTTGCCGCCGAAGCCGACCAGGCCCGGTCCGCCGTCGGCGTAGAAGTTGGTGACGAAGAAGGACTCTCCGGACACCGCCCTTTTCAGGCCGCCCATGATGCCGCCGGCGGCCTTGGTCTCCAGGCGGATGTTGCCGCTCATGTAGATCATGCTGCCCGCCTCGGAATAGATCATCTCCCCTGGCATGAACTCCACGTTCACGAACTGCAGGTTATCCCCAGTGATGCTGTACTTCATCGTATCACTGCTGATGGTTACGTGCTTGATGATATTTCCACTTATTCCGTATGCCTGTGGACGTAGGTTCACCGTAGCGGAAACACCCTACCGCAACGGTGATGATAGTAGGGCATGAACGGAGACATGGACCTGTTCCCCTTCCTCTCCGCCAGGCGAGGACAGGCTGATTTTCTGCGCGACGCCCGCCATTGCGCCATCGAGGGAAAGGTCCTGGTGGCCCACGCCCCCACTGGCCTGGGGAAGACCGCGGTGGCCCTGACGGCGTCCCTGGAGGCGGCCCTGGCCGACGGCGGAAGAACGGTGTTCCTCACCCCCCGGCAGTCGCAGCATCGGGCGGTGATCGAGACGGTGAAGATGATGCCCCGCCCCATCGGGACGGTCGATCTGCTGTCCCGGGAGAGCATGTGCCCCCACGGCCCCCGGTCGCCCTGCCTGGAAGGAAAGAAGTGCCACCTGCAGGCCGACGGCAGGATAACGCAATGCGCCAGGGAGATCCTGGGAAGGCCTATGCACGCCCAGGAGCTGGTGGCCCTATGCCTGAGGCGCGGGGCCTGTCCCTACCTCTCGGCCAAGATGGCCTCGAGCGGTGCCGACCTGGTGGTCGGCGATATCTCCCGGGTCTTCAGCGATCTGCCGGACGTCATCCGTTTCCGTTCCTCCTCCAGAAAACAGCACCTGGTGGCCGACGAGGCGCACAACCTTCCCTCCAGGATCATGGACGCCTTCAGCCGGGACCTGGTCCTGGAGCCGGGGTCGGACGACCCGCTGCAGGCTGTGTGGCGGGAGATGCTCTCCCGAGGACACCGGCTGATCCCCTTCGGCGAGCTCCGCTCCCTGCTGGACCGGCGCGGCCTGCCGGAGCCGGAGGAGTTGGCCGAGATGGACGACAGGGTCGACGACTGGATGCGCCTTGGCGAGGCGGCGGTCCGGGTCGCTTACCCCAACGAGGGGAGGATCTCGCTTCGCTTCCTCGAGCCGGACCTGGTGGTCCAGAACGTGGTCCGGGAGTGCCGGGGCGCCATATTCATGAGCGGAACGCTGCACCCGCCGCAGGTGTTCGCCGCCCGGATGGGATTGACCGACGCGGAGTGCCGCTCCTATCCTTCGCCCTTCGACCCGGCCAGGCGTCTCGCCCTGGTCGTACCGGACGTGGGCACCCGGTTCCGCGACCGCTGCCGCCGGACCACCTTGGAGATGGCTCTGCGCATCGGAGAGCTTAGCGAGACCGTTCCAGGCAACGTGATGGTGTTCCTTCCCTCGTACACCTACATGAGCGCCGTGCATCGCGCACTGCGGCGCCTGGGGCAACGCAAGCTGCTGCTGTCGGAAAGCCCGCTCATGAGCAAGGCCGACCGGGACGGGCTGGCCGACCTTCTCGGCGGGGAGAGGGAGGTGCTCATGCTCTGCAACATCCGCGGTTCGTTCTCGGAGGGGGTGGACCTTCCGGCGGGATGCCTCTCGGCGGTGATGGTCGGCGGATTGCCGTTGACGCCGCCGGGCCTGGAGCGCCAGGAGATGATCGCCCGGGCCTCCAGCCGGATCGGCGGCTATGACCTGGACACCTACGAAGCGCTGAGCCGGGTGCTGCAGGCCTGCGGACGGGCGATACGCCGGGAGGAGGACCGGGCGGCGGTGGTGCTGATGGACCCCAGATACCTGGAGAGGAAGGTGCTCAAGATGCTCCCTCCGGACCTGGTCCTCAGCGAGGGCGATCCGACGGAACTTCTCGGCGAGTTCTTCGGCAACCCCCTGGAGACCGCTTGGAAGCACCAGCCGGAGGGTGAAAGGATATTAACCGGGCACGGACTTCCCTAGGGCGTGAAGGTCATCAGGAGAGGGGCGGAAGCGGAGATCCGCCGGGACGTGTTCATGGGACGGGACGTGCTGGTCAAGAGCCGGGTGCCCAAGTCCTACCGCCATCCCGCCCTGGACCAGTCCCTGCGGGTGCACCGCACCCGGATGGAGGCCAGACTGCTGCAGGAGGCCCGCTCCTGCGGGGTGCCCACGCCAATAGTCTACGATATCGACACGGTGAACGCGGAGATCTGGATGCAGGAGATCGTGGGACCCAGGGCCAAGGACGCCCTGATGCAGGCGGCCCCGGACGAGGTACGCGAGATATCCCAGGAGATCGGGAGGATGGTGGCTAGGCTTCATTCCCACGGCATGACCCACGGCGATCTCACCACCTCCAACATGATCCTCCGCGAGGGGGAGGTCTTCTTCATCGACCTGTCGCTCGGTAGCAAGGTCGCCAGCCTGGAGGAGATGGGGGTGGACCTGCATTTGCTGCGCGAGGCGTTCCAGTCCGCCCATTCCGAGATGATGTACGCCTATGACATCATAGCCGAGACGTACGCCCGCGAGTATTCGGGGGGAAAGGAGGTCCTGGCCAAGGTGAAGGACATCGAGGAGCGGGGGCGGTACGCGTGAAGCTCGGCCTGGTCACCTCAAACAAGCACAAGCTGGAGGAGTACCGCCAGGGCCTGGAGCGCTTGGGCGTGGACATCGAACTGCTCAAGGCGGACTGCGAGGAGATCCAGACCGACACCCTGCAGAAGGTGGTCCGTTCCTGCGTAGAGCAGCTCAAGGACCAGGGATATCGGAACTTCATGCTGGACGACTCCGGCCTTTTCGTGCCGTCGCTGAACGGGTTCCCGGGGGTGTACTCGGCGTACGTCATGGAGACCATCGGATGCCCGGGTATGCTGCGGCTGATCCACGGGCTGGACCGCAAGGCCCGCTTCGAATGCTGCATCGGCGTCAGTTCCGACGAGCTCGGGGACTTCTCGGTGACCGGGGTATCGCCGGGACGTATCATTTACGAGGAAAGGGGGACCGGAGGCTTCGGCTACGATCCCATTTTCGTGCCTGACGGCGACGAACGGACGTTCGCCCAGATGGACATGCTGTCCAAGAACCAGCATTCCCACCGGGGCAAGGCCATGGTGCTCCTGGCCGCGGAGATCAAAAGAAGGATGGGGAACTGGAAATGAGGATCAGGGGAAGCAACATAGTGGTCACCGGATGCGCGGGTTTCATCGGAAGTCATCTGACGGACGCCCTGCTGGCCATGGGCAACCATGTGGTGGGCGTGGACAACCTCAGCGCCGGACGGCGGGAGTTCCTGGAGAACGCCGAGGGATATCAGGACTTCCGGTTCGTTCAGGCCGACCTGCTGAACGACGACCTGAGGACGATATTCAAGGGAGCGGACGCGGTGATGCACCTGGCCGCCAATCCCGACGTGCGTTCGGGGGCCAAGGACACCCTGTCCCATTACAAGCAGAACATCGAGGTGACCTATCGGGTGCTGGAGGCCATGAAGGAGACCGGGACCAGGGACATCCTGTTCCCGTCCACCTCCACCGTCTACGGCGAGCCGACGGTCATCCCGACCCCGGAGGACTATGGCCCGCTGGTGCCCATATCCGTCTACGGAGCGACGAAGCTGGCCTGCGAGGCGCTAATCTGCTCCTACGCCCATTCCTTCGACATGAACGGCGTGATCTTCAGGTTCGCCAACGTGGTGGGGACCAGAAGCACGCACAACGTGCTGCACGACTTCACCAACAAGCTGAAGGCCGACCCCGGCCGCCTGGAGATACTGGGCTCGGAGCCGGGGACCACCAAGTCCTACGTGCATGTGGAGGACTGCGTGCGCGGCATGATCATCGGGGCGGAGTACGCCCGGAACAAGGTCGAGATGTTCAACCTGGGTTCGAACGACCGCATGTCGGTAAAGGACATCGCCGACACCGTGGCGGAGGTCATGGGCCTGCGCGGGGTGCGTTACGAATGGACCGGCGGAGTGCAGGGCGGCCGCGGCTGGATAGGCGACGTGAAGAACATGCTGCTTTCTTCGGACAAGCTGCGCTCCTACGGCTGGGAACCGACCATGAACAGCTCCCAGTCGATCAAGAAGGCGGTGCGGGAGATAGTCCGGAGCGCCTAGAACAATGTGTACGCGGTCTCCCCGGTGACGTCTATCAGCTTTATCCAGTCGCCGTCGTCGAAGTTCCAGCCCGTCCCGCCGGTCCCGCCCACCGGGGATGAGGAGGCCGGATAGCCGCCGACATAGGGCAGCCCGTTGGTATCGACCAGCAGCCAGAATCCCAGGTCGTCCACCGTGCAGTAGACCGGCACCGGGTTTCCGTAATAGGTCCGTATCGCCAACACCGCGTCAGCCATGGTCGTTTCGTTCCCGATGTACACCGTGGGGAAGGCGTGCCCGGCGATCAGGTTGACCCGGCAGGTCCCGCCCAGCGCGGTGATCAGGGAGGTCAGCAGCAGGGAGTGGTCCTCGCAGTCCCCCGAACCCAGGGCGATGGTCTCCGACGGCGACTGCCAATGGTCGTCCGGGTCGTCGACATAGGATATGGTCGAGCTGACCAGCTCGTAGGCCTTGATGATCTGCAGAAGGCTGTAGTCGCCCGGGGCGGAGGAACGCACCTCGGCAGCGAACGGACCCACGGCATCCAGATCGATCAGCCCGTTCACCTTGTTGTAATATTGTAACGGATTCCTTTCCACGTCCCGATCGCGCAGCGGCTCCTCCCCGACCACGTCGAAGGTCAGGGAGCTGGCGGCCATCTCTCCCTTGTCATCCCAAAGTTGGCCGTTCGGGGAAGAGGTCCATATCTCGACCCATATCTCCAGTGTGGCCGGTCCGGTAGCTCCCGGTCCGGTGAAATATAGTTCTCCCAGCCCCTCCTGCTCCCCGGACGGTATCAGGCGGGAGCAGTTCACCTGGAAGGTCTGGTTCCCGTCCTCCCAGGTGACGTAATAATGGTGGACGTACACGTCGTTCGATCCCTCGTTCTCGATTATCAGCTCCAGGACCCCGCCGAAGGATGCGTAAACGGTGGGACTGTAACTGATGAACGGTTGAACGTTCATGGGATAGTTCGATCCGCTCAGAGGTCCGGGGTATTCCTCGTTCCGGACGATCTCGTTGATGAAGGGGGCGTGGAGATCGCCCTTCTCGAAACCCGACGGGTTCTGTACGAAGCCTCCCATGAGATAGATGATAAGGAGCATGCCGGCGACAGCTCCCGCCCCCGCCATGACCGCCCAGGCCTTCTTCATGGACGGTGTTTGACCTTCAGCATTATATATTCCTTGCCAGGTCAGCAACTATTTATTACCGGACATTCCATCCCGCCGCCGAGGGGCCGTGGGGTAGCTTGGTCCATCCTTCGGGCTTTGGGAGCCTGAGACTCCGATTCAAATTCGGACGGCCTCACCTTTTCCCTATCATCACCGAGATGATCCGTTGCGCACCGGGTGAGCCGACCTGGCCCGCAAAACCTATCGAACCTATTATTATCCGTTCCAACCTTTCCATCCCTGTGACAGAGGACCTGGTGGGAAAGCCGTTCACGGACCGCGTAATGGTCAACGAGCTTGGCCAGGAGGTTCGTCTAAGCGACGAGTGGTCGAAGGGCACCGTCCTCCTCCTGGTCTTTTCCTCATCTTTCGGGTTCGTCTGCAACCTGGAGATGCTGACCTTCACCGCCATGCGCAAGGCCTTCGCCGAGGCCGACTGCCAGATATTCGGCGTGAGCAACGACACCCTGAGATCGCTAGGCGCGTACAGCGAGAACCTCAAGATCGGATTCCATCTGCTGAGCGACGAGGGGGCGAAGATGGCCAGGAGCCTGAAGGCCATGGAGGCCGACGACGGACCCTGGCCGGGATTCCCCAAACGTTCCGAGTTCATGATCGACCGCAAGGGGATCCTCCGGTACGCGCATATCCCTCCGGACTCCAACTGGGAGCCGGACTACGATGAGATCCTGGCTCAGGCCAGGAAGCTGGCCGAGGAGTACCGCGCGGAGGACCAGAGGAAGTAGTCGTGGACCTGCAGAGGATGTCCGAGGTCGGCTAGAAGGCCCCGGATGTGCCCTCGCTGCTTCGGGAAGCGGAAGCTATAGCGAAACGGCGAGGCGGCCGATACGAAGCTGCCCTGAATCCCTCGAGAACTCCACCTGCACATCTTCAGGGACCAGGGGATAGGAATGCATCGGGGAGTCCAGCACCAGCGTTTCATACTCGCCTCCCTCTCCCGATACGTTCAGGCCCTTCTTCTTGGCCAGGGCCGACAGCTCATCGACCGCGCCTCGGTCCAGCGTTCTCCCCAGCCATTCCTGGCCGAGACCATCGGAATAGACCCCGACGATCATAGCCCTCATCCCGGCCTGCAGCATATCGTTCAGGATGGTCAGCTGGTCCTTGCGCCACAGCGGCGAGAAGACCTTCAGTCCGAGCTTCTGGCATACCCCGTTGATGCGGTCCCATTGGTAGTCGGAGGCTATCGCGCCGGTCACCACGCCCTCCACGTTCAGGCCGGAGAGCGCCCTCTCCAGCGCCTCCAGGTCCGCGCCCTCCTCGCCGCTCGAGGGAACGGCGATGAGGTCCTTGGCCATGGCCTCGGCCATCTCCGGCAGGTGCTCCAGATTGAGGGTGTGGAACACCCAGGAGTGGGGGTCCTCGGGGACCACGGTCACCAGAACGACCACGTCATGCCCGGCCTGTTCCATGAGGTGGGCGGCGTACGTGGAGTCCTTGCCGCCGGAGAAAAGACAGGCCAAGCGCATGAACCTGGAACTGCGTGAGCGGATTTAATCCATGCGGGGCAAGGATTGAAATTGATTTCCGGACATAACCCCTCTGGTGCGAGAATGCCCTTACACTGTCCGCGCTGCAAGAAGAACATCGACAAGGCCAAGGTCGATGAGATCGACGCCCAGCTCATGAGCACATACCACAACGACGCCTTGAGACGGGGGCTGTGCCCGGTGTGCATGACCCCGCTCATCGATACCGACAGGAAGGTGAAGGAATGAGGATGGACGAGATGTCCTCCGCGGACTTCGCGAAGGCGGTGAAGAAGGACCCCATCGTCTTCCTGCCCATGGGCGCCATGGAGGCCCACGGTCCGCACCTCCCGCTGGGCACGGACACCTTCCAGCCGGAATACATCGTCAAGGCCGTCAGCGACAACGTCGACGGGATGGTCGCGCCCACCATCAACTACGGTCAGCACTCCTCGACCAGGAACTTCCCGGGAACCATCGACATCAGCTTCGATACGCTGAGGGCATTGGTCATGGACATCCTGGACGCTTTCCAGCGGAACGGCATCAAGAAGGTGGTCATCGTCTCCGGTCATCTTGGCTCGGTCCATCGGGCGGCCATCAAGCTGGCCTGCGAGAGGGCGGCCCGCCAAGGCCTCAAGGTCATGTTCCTCAGCGATTACGAGCTGGCCTACCTGAAGAAACCGGATGTCTGCGAGGGGCTGCCGGATGGGCACGGAGGGATAATCGAGACCTCCAGGATCATCGACATCCGTCCCGACCTGGTCAAAGAGAAGAGGACCGCCGGAGAGTTCGTGGACACCCATTTCATGGTCCGGGCGGACGCGGAATGCTGCCTGCCGCAAGGTTTCGGCGGGGACGCCAGGAGAGCGAACAAGGAGAAGGGCAGGTTCGTCAATCAGTTCGTGATCGACGCGCTGACCGACCTGGTCCGCCAGAACTTCGAGGGTTAGGATGAGCGATAAGAAGCGGCTGGCCGCGGAGAAGGCCGTGGAGCTTGTTCAAGACGGCATGAAGGTCGGACTGGGGACGGGGAGCACCGCCTACTTCGCCATAGAGGCCATCGGTCGTTTGGTTAAGAACGGCTATAAGATAGTGGCCGTGCCGACCTCGGTGGCCAGCGAGAAGCAGGCTCGGGAGCTGGGGATCCCCTTGGCTACCCTGGAGGAAGTGGGTACGTTAGACATCACCATCGACGGGGCGGACGAGGTGGACGCCAACCTTGACCTCATCAAAGGCATGGGAGGGGCGCTGCTCAGGGAGAAGATAGTCGCTCACTCCACGCGCATGGAGGTCATCGTGGTGGACGATTCCAAGATCGTTCCTAAGCTGGGCACGAAGTTCCCGCTGCCGGTGGAGGTGGTGCCTTTCTCGTACGGTCGGACCAGATCGTACATGGAGGAACTGGGCTGCCGGGCCGAGCTGCGCGGCGGCGACACGCCGTTCGTCACCGATAACGGCAACTACATCTATCATCTGCACTTCGAAAGAGGGATCAAGGATCCCTACGACCTTCAGAGGAGGCTGAAGGAGATACCGGGAGTGGTGGAGACCGGCCTGTTCCTGAACATGGCTAAAAAGGTGATCGTGGCCTCCACGTCCGGGATTAGGGTGATGGAAAGGGTTTGATCACGGGTTCAGGGAGAGCGCCTTGAGCTGATCGATGTTCTTCTCGATCGACTCCATCCGCTTCCTCTCCTCTTTCTCCAATGTCTCGATGATCTTGTCGAAGGGTATGGCCAGCTTGTAGGCGTGCACCGGCCTGCCCTTTCCTTCCTTCTTGATATCCCTCTTTATGACCCACTTGCGGCGACGGAGCTCCTGCATGGCGATGGAAACTTCAGGCTGACGGAGGGCGGTCATTATCTCTATTTCGACAGATGTCGTCTCCTCCTTCTTGCGCAGGAACGCCAAAGTTTTCGCTACATTCTTGGGCATTCCGGTGTTCACCAGCAGATCGACGAGCGATTCGTCCTTCTTGTTGAAGCCTTTGTCGGCCATATTGCATCACCCTTTTTATTATTTATAAATACATATCAATTATTATTTGGTTGATATATATTACTTTCTATTCACACAATATTTTATATTGCTGGCCATACCACTGGCTCAGGCCATTTTTAAGTCCGTTAAACTTAAATGACCTTCAGCGAATATTATGCCGAGAAAAACCTCAGAATTGCAGCCCTATTATAAACTTTCGATTATTAATTGACCACTGATAAAGATTGACACGGGGGACGAGGCCCTTAGATCCGTTTCACGCAAAATTCAGATAATTAACAATAATAAAAAATAAACTAATTATATATCATAGAAGAATATTGGAAAAGGTCAATTTCATATAGCAATCGACGAACTGGCGAGCGGACCGGAAAGCTATTGTTCCGGAATAACCAACCCAGCACGCTGGGGTGGGGTTTTTTTCCATGCTAAGGGTTTAAATAGAGAATGAGTATTAAGGCATTTTTGCTCCAATGGGATGAATATTATGAAGATGCCTAGGTCCATCAAGACTTATTGCCCATCCTGCAAGACTCATACCGATCACGAGGTCGAGAGGGTTAAGAAGAAGAAGGCCAGCGAGATGAAGTGGGGTCAGAGAAGGTTCCGCAGGGCTACCGCCGGTTACGGTGGTTTCCCCAGGCCCAAGCCGGAAGGGCGCGAGAAGCCCACCAAGAGGATCTCTCTGAGATACCGCTGCAAGAAATGCAAGAAGGCCCATCAGAAGACCTGCTTCCGGGCCAAGAAGTTCGAGCTGACGGAGTGATTTTCATGGCCACCACCGGTAAGTTCATAAAAGTGAAGTGCCAGGATTGCGGAAACGAGCAGATCACCTATAAGAAGCCGGCCATGAACGTGGCCTGCGCGGTATGCGGCTCTACTCTGGTCAAGTCCCGCGGAGGCGAGGGCGAGGTCAGGGGGGAGCTGCTTGAGGTGGTCGACTAATGGCTAGGGTCGGCGAGTTCCCCGAGGAAGGGGAGCTCGTGGTCTGCACTGTGCAGAACGTCAAGAACTTCGGGGCGTTCGTAACCCTCGACGAGTATGGCGGCAAGGAAGGCTTCATCCACGTTCGCGATGTGGCCACAGGATGGGTCAAGTACATCCGTGACTACGTGCGGGAAGGCCAGAAGGTCGTCTGCAAGGTTCTGGGTGTGGACTCGACCAAGGGACATATCGATCTTTCTTTGAAATCAGTTAACGAACACCAGCGCCGGGAGAAGGTCCAGCAGTGG
The DNA here is from genome assembly GCA_029560215.1 of Methanobacteriota archaeon. Classification (GTDB taxonomy): domain Archaea; phylum Thermoplasmatota; class Thermoplasmata; order Methanomassiliicoccales; family UBA472; genus UBA472. The sequence goes on from JAKPZB010000076.1 coordinate 20,387, forward strand.
AAGAACGAGACAAAGGCCGAAAAGCTTCTGGAGATCGTGGCCTCCCGCCTGAACAAGACCCCCGACGAATGCTGGGATGAGTTCGGATACCTTTTGGTGGACGCTTTCGGAACTTTGTACGGAGCGTTCGAGAGCTGCGCCATCGACGATGCCGCCCTGGAGGAGGCCGAACTCTCCGGGGACTGGACCGAGACGTTCATCGAGGTGGCCAAGGAGAACGTCACCCCGCCCTTCGTTCAGATAGCCGGGATCTTGGAGCTGCGCTCCCCGGCCTCGGACGGAGTTGACCGTATAAAGGCCGCCCTCAAGAAGGGGCAGGAATCCTCTTCGGAGGAGCTGCAGATCCAGTACATCGGGGCTCCCCGCTACCGGCTGGTGATGAGCGCCCCAGACTACAAGACCGCGGAGGAGGCTTTGAAAGAGGTCACCAACCTGGTCATCTCCGAGATCAAGGAGACCGGCGGGGACGGAGCGTTCCACCGGGACGCCAAGTGATAGTACGGCAAAGTGATTTATCGAGGTCTAGTCTTATACTGGTCCGCAGGCGATAGGACTATGAAGACCACCCTGAGGAAATGCGAAAGGTGCCGGGAGTACACTCTCAAGGATACCTGTCCCAGGTGCGGTTCCCAGACCTCCACGCCCATACCGCCTAGGTACTCGCCCGACGATCGATATGGCGAGTACCGTCGGAGGGCGCGCCAGGAGAACAGGTGATTCACATGGATAGCGTCATAATGATCATGCACGAGAGGCCGGAGCTTCGCGCCCCGATACTCATCGAGGGGCTGCCCGGGGTGGGCAACGTCGGCAAGCTGGCCGCGGAGCATCTTGTGGAGCAGGTCAAGGCGGTCAAGTTCGCCGACATCTACTCCAAGCATTTCCCACCGCAGGTGCTGCTGGATGACGACGGGGTGATCCGCCTGGTCAACAACGAGCTTCACTATTACCGCGGGGAGGGCGACCGACCGGACATCATCATCATGACCGGCGATTACCAGGGCATGACCCCCGACGGCCAGTACGAGCTGTCGCATCACGCCATCAAGGTCTGCAAGGACCTGGGCGTCTCCCGCATCTACACCCTGGGCGGATACGGCGTGGGAAAGATCGTGGAGAGGCCCCGGGTGCTCGGCGCCGTCACCGACATCTCCCTGTGCGAGGAGATGACCAAGCATGGAGTCATATTCTCCAAGGGCGAGCCGGGCAGCGGGATCGTCGGAGCGTCCGGACTGATGCTGGGATTCGGCAAGATAGAGGGCATCCCGGCGGTGTGCCTCATGGGAGAGACCTCCGGGTACTTCGTCGACCCCAAGGGGGCGGAGGCGGTGCTTCGGGTGCTGATGTCCCTCATGCACATCGAGCTGGACCTGACCGCGCTGACGGACAAGGCCGAGCAGATCGACATGATCGCCAGCAAGCTGAAGGAGGCCGAGACGCCGGACGTTCCCAAGCGCGAGGACCTGGGCTACATCGGCTAAACCCTTTCACCTTTTAAAAAAAAAGAAAAGAGGGGAGGTTTCTGGGGGGGAACCTCGGGCCTGACTAGGTGCATCCCATCCCTTCCTGACAGGCTACTTCCTCATATACCGCTCTTCGTAGGCTTCCATCTCCGCCAGGACCCTCTCGGCCTCTTCCATCTTTTTCATCTTGTCGGCGACCAGGTCGACCCTAGCGTAAATGAAATCTCTGATGGCAGCTCTGATGGCTTCTGATCTGGAGGGGAAGTCGTCTACCTGAACTAGGAAATCCAGAGCCCGGATGTGCCTAGCCGGCAATCGCAACGTGACCTTCTCCAGGTCGCCTTCTTCCATCGTATTTCCTGACAACGTAGGTCGTTTAGACCTCCATTGTCCGACAACACTATGACTTGGTCCATATATAATGGTTGTTTTGTCCCACCCCCGGAAGCTCGCCCATCTGGAGGGCAAAAAAGGCGTGGAAACGGGCGGCGGGCACACGATAATTGATAAATACGCTATCGGTATTATGGTGGCTTACACCCGACTTAGCTCAGTCTGGCTAGAGCGGCTGACTGTAGTGGGATCCCGGCTTGCCGGTCCTCAGCCGCCGATATCAGCAGGTGCCCGGTTCAAATCCGGGAGTCGGGACCATCCTTTCTCTACTTCCTCCTCGCGGATATGGCCGCCATGGCCTTCTCTCCATCCTCGATGACCTCGGTCAGGTCCAAGTTCACCGGGATGCGGTCCCTGACCACCACATCGCCGAAGCAGATGACGCTCCTCACGTCGCCGCGGCCGGCGGAATAGACCACGTTGGATACGGCGTTCTCCGTGGTCAGCGGCCTGAGCGGCAACGAACGGGGATCCATGATCACGATGTCCGCCCGCTTGCCCACCTCGAGGGAACCAATCTCCTTCTGCAGGCCGAGCGCCTTCGCGGCGTTCACCGTGGCGAAGTCCAGGGCCTCCTGGGCCTTGACCACCGTGGGGTCCCATCGGCTGGACTTCTGCAACAAGGCCAGGGTTTTCATCTCCCCGAACATGTCCAGGGAGTTGTTGGTGGTCGACCCGTCGGTCCCGATGGTCACGTTGACGCCCTCCCTGAGCATCTCGGGTATGGGGGCCACTCCACCGGTGGCCAGCTTCATGTTGGACACCGGACAGGAGGATATGGACGCCCCGGCCTTGGCCAGAGCGCGGACCTCGTTGATGGTTAGCCAGGCGGAATGTGCGGCCAGGCATCTGTCGTTCAGGAAACCGATGGACGATAGCCAGTCGCCAGGGCGCTTCCCGGTCTTGCTCTTGTGCTCGTAGACCTCGCTCCGCGTCTCGGAAAGATGGAAGGTCATGAGCGCACCAGTCCGGTCGGAGAACTCGCGGGAGGACATGAACGTCTCTTCGGAGCAGACGTAGACGCCCTGCAGACCGATGCCGGGAACGATGTTCCTATCGCCGGCGAAGCGGGAGAAGAAGGACTTGCAGTTGTCGAGGGGGACGCCGTTCTGGGTGGTGAACTGCTGGTCGAGAACGGCCCAGCAGAGCACGCCGCGCATGCCCGCTTCCTTAACGGCCTGAGCGATGACGTCCTGGGAGTAGTAGAGGTCCACGAAGGTGGTGGTGCCCCCGGTGAGCATCTCCAAGCATCCCAGGCGCGCCCCGGCCAGCAGGTCCTCGTCCTGGCGGTCGGAATCGATGGCGAAGACCCGGTCCAGGAAGTCCCCGAAGGGCAGGTCGTCGGCCATCCCCTTCATGACCGACATGGCCACGTGGCAGTGCGTGTTGATAAGACCGGGCAGCACCGCGGCGCCTTGGGCGTCGATCTCCTCGTCGGCGCCGCCGCGGACCTTCCCGACCTCGGCGATGATGCCGTCCTCCACAAGGATGTCCCCGACCAGAACCCTCCGGTCCCGGTCCTGGGTGATGATCGTTCCATTCCTGACGAGCACGCTCTTAGCCATAGGCCCTGGAAGGTTTTCCGCCGATAATAATTGTATGCCGGGGTCGCAAGTTTAATTTCACAGTTCCTGCATGGGAGCTCATATCGTCAAGGTTCGGAGCTTCCATGACCAAATTGGTGTTCCTGGGCACGGGGGGTGGGCGTTTCTCCACCATATATCAGATCCGGGCCACCGGAGGCCTGTACCTGATGGACGGGGTCAACATGCACATCGATCCCGGCCCGTCGGCCGCGCATCAGATGCACCGGGTGAAACTGGACCCGGCCAAGACCGACGCGGTCCTGGTGTCCCACTGCCATCCCGACCATTACACCGACGCGGAGGTGATGATCGAGGGCATGTCCCGGGGCGGCCTCAAGAAGAGGGGGACGCTGCTGGCCTCCCGCTCCGTTCTGGAGGGTTCGCAGCTGCACGGGCCGGCCATATCCAACTATCACCGTTCGCTTTTGGACCGCATCGAGGTGGCCTCCCCGGGCGGGAGCACCCAGATCGACGGCGTCAGGATAAGGTTCACCAGCACCAAGCACAGCGATCCCACCGGGGTGGGGTTCTCGATTGAGACGCGGGACGGCCTGGTCTCCTATGTCAGCGACACCGAGCTTGACGAGCGCGTAGCCAGGGAGCAGGAGGGCAGCCGGGTGTTGATCCTTCCGCTCACCCGTCCCTGGGGGGCCAGGATCCCCAATCATCTGTGCACCGAGGACGCCCTGGAGTTCGTGAGAGCGGTGAAGCCGGAGATGGCCATACTCACCCACTTCGGGGCCAAGCTCATCCATGCCGGAGCGGAGAAGCAGGCGAGCATTATAGAAAAGGGCACCGGGGTGCGAACGGTCGCCGCCAACGACCTGATGAGCGTACAGCTGGGTAAGGTAATTCGCATCCACCGTTCGGCGTCCTGAACAGCTATTTTTATATAGTAGTGCTTACATAGTATAGATTGCAGCGCAAAGAGGCCGGGGATCTTCCTCCTATAGTTTTGAATCCCCACCACCCCGGCCCGCTGCGGTTTTTCCCTAAAAGATGATAATGCCCTTCCCCAATGCCCAATCCATGTCCTTGGAGGAAGAGGTCCTTCGTAAACTGAGGCCGAGGGCCGGAACGGTCCGCCGGCTGGAGGAGGCGGTCGAGCGGCTGAAACGCTCGACGGACGCGTCCATATCCCGAAGCGGGCTGGACCTCCGCACCATGCTGGTGGGCTCAGTGGCCAAGGGCACCTATGTCGGCGAGCCGGACATTGACCTCTTCGTGCTCTTCCCGGAAGATGTGGAGAGGAAGGACCTAGAGCGCGTCGGCCTGCGAATAGGGCAGGAGGTGCTGGGCGGGGAGACCAGGTATGCCGAGCACCCCTACACCCACGGGGAGATGGACGGCTTCGAGGTCGACCTTGTCCCATGCTATGAGGTGAAGGACGCCTCCCAGATCAGATCGGCGGTGGACCGGACCCCCTTCCACACCAGGTTCGTCCTCTCCCATCTGGACGACGGGAAGAGGGACCAGGTATTGCTGCTGAAACAGTTCATGAAAGGGATCGGGGTGTACGGCGCGGAGGCCAAGGTGCAGGGCTTCTCCGGCTACCTGACCGAGCTGCTAGTGCTCAGGTACGGCGATATGCGCGGACTGCTCAAGGCCGCCTCGGGATGGAAACCGGGCATGGTGATGGACATGAACAGCGTCCGCAGGTCCGGAGGGAGCGCTCCGCTCACCTTCTGGGACCCGGTGGATCACAAGCGGAACGTGTCGTCCGCCCTGTCCCTGGACCAGTTCTGCCTCTTCGTTCACGCCGCCCGCGAGTACCTGCGCTCGCCCAGCGAACGCTTCTTCTTCCCTCGCCCCCGGGCGCTGATGGACCTGGACACCATCGAGGCCACTTTCCGGAGCCGGGGCACCTCGCCGTTCGTGGTGGTCCTGGACCGCCCGGACCTGGTGGACGACAACCTATACCCGCAGGTCCAGAAGAGCCAGCTGGGCCTCCGGAAGCTGCTCGAGATGAACGAGTTCCAGGTGCTGGACATGAGCTGCTCGGTCCAGAAGGACGTGAGAATGGTCTTCGAGCTGGTCTCCGCGGAGCTGCCGCCCTCGCGATTGCACCAGGGCCCCCCGGTCTGCACCGACAACGCTGACGATTTCGTCAGCAAGTGGAGGATGTCGGGCCTGGGACAGCCATTCATGGTCGACGGGAAGTGTATGACCTACGCTAAGAGGGAGCACCGAGATCCGGCCGCCCTCATCCTCGCCAAGGGACAGGAGGCCTCCCTGGGGAACGATCTCCGGGAGCTCAGGGGACTGAGATGCTTCTCCGGTACAAAAGCGTACAAAACGGGCAACCGGAGGGCGTTCACTCACCTGTTGGACAGAAGAGAACCCTGGCGCGTCTAGACCAAGGTTATGAATGACGCGTAGGTCTGGGTGTTGCCCGCCTCGTCGGTCGCTGTTATCACGAAGTTGTATGTCCCGGTACCTGTCGCAGTGAAGTCATGCGTGAACTCATAGCGGCCGTCGTCTCCTAACACCATATCGAACGTCTGCGGATCGGAGCCGGTGAAGCTGAACTGCACCTTGGACAGCTCCCCGTTGTCTATGACGGTGGCGTTGAAGGTGACCTCGCCCAGAGGCACATTGTTGTAAGGCCGGTTGTACTGCACGTCGCCGGCCCAGACCTGCAGGTCCTGTATCTGTGGATCGACGGCGTCCCCGAAGGGGGGGTTGAGCAGCAAGATCCAGATGCCCAAGGCCAGGAAGAAGAACATGGCGCCGTTGCCCAGCCAGGTCTTGTTCTCCACCGAGCTCAGGTTCAAGGGAAGGAGCTGGAATATGTATTTCAGGGCTACCGCGCCGATGACGATCAGCAGGAGCCCGATGACGAACGAGATGTCGGTGGTGAAGTACGCCACCACTCCGAATATCACGGCCAGGAGCGCGCTGAACAGAACGGTCTTGGTGACCGTTATGTCTTTTTCCAGGAACTCCTTCTCATTGAAGTCCGGGGGAACGAAGGTATACTCCTCCTTGACCTCTGGCTCCTTTCGCTTCTTCTGGGCCATGGACTTCCCTAATAATAACTCGGTAATAAACCCTTTTGATGCCCCGAACTCCGATTGTAACCGTCATCGATTAATCCCCGGGACGGCATGGTTCAACTGACCGAAGCACTTTCGGCCAACCCCCAAACATCTTTTTAATATGCTCAAGGATAAGGAAGGATAGGTGCAGACATGGCGAACGCCAACATTGAAGAGTTGCCTGGAGTAGGACCCGCAACTGCCGATAAGCTCAGGGAAGCTGGATACACAAACCTCATGACCATAGCGGTGGAGTCGCCCAAGACATTGGCCGACGCCTGCGACATAGGGGAGGCCACCGCGATCAAGATCATCGATGCCGCCAAGAAGGCCGCCGATGTCGGCGGTTTCGAATCCGGGGACATCATATTCGAGAGGAGAAAGAACCTGGACCGGCTGACCACCAGTTCAAAAGCGTTCGACGAACTGCTGGGCCATGGTCTGGAATCACAGGCCATACACGAGTTCTACGGGGAGTTCGGAAGCGGCAAGACCCAGATATGCTTCCAGCTGGCCGTGAACGCCACCTTGCCCAAGGAAAAGGGCGGTTTGGACGGTGACGTGGTCATCATCGACACCGAGAACACCTTCCGCCCGGAAAGGATAGTCCAGATGGCCAACGCCCACGGGGTGGACCCGGAAGAGGTGTTGAAGCGCATCCATGTCGCCCGGGCCTACAACTCATCCCACCAGATGCTGCTGGTGGAGAAAGCGTCGGATGTCAGCAAGATCCACCCGGTCCGCCTGATGATAGTCGACTCCCTTACGGCCCACTTCCGCGCGGAGTTCGTGGGCCGCGGAACGTTGGCCGAGAGGCAGGGCTTGCTCAACAAGCACATGCACGAGCTTCTGGCTTTCGCTGAGGTCAACAACGCGGTCATCGCCGTCACCAACCAGGTGTCCGCGAAGCCGGACGCCTTCTTCGGTGATCCCACCCGCCCGGTGGGCGGCCACGTCGTCGGACACGCCTCCACTTACCGGGTATATCTACGCAAGAGCAAGGGCACCCGCAGGATCGCCAGGCTCATCGATTCCCCGGACCGGCCCGAAGCGGAAGTGGTCATCAACGTGACCGAGGAAGGCGTCAGGGACTGATCGCCCCCATGTGCCCGAGCCCGGTCCTCTTCGAGCTGTCGGGGGAGCACCCGACCCTGCCAGCAGCGGAAGCGTTGGCCTGCCTGCGAGCGGAGTCCCCGGGCTCCAGGCAGCTGGCCCTGGGCCCGGGATATGTCCTCGCGGAATGCGACATCGGATCGCTCCCTTATGTGGCTGGACGTCTGGGACTGACCCACCGATTCGGCCGTTATCTGGGTTCCTGCGA
>JAKPZB010000081.1 GCA_029560215.1 Methanobacteriota archaeon
CCTGGCATCCGGTGGAGAGCTACTGTTCGGGCCTCCGAACCAAGGAGGAGGTGGAGGGGGGTATCGCCGACCTGAGAACGCTGCTGGAACACGTTGAGACCTCGGGCGGCAGGCTAGTAAGCATCGCCGACCACCTGCGGAGGAAGGATGCCCTGTAATCCCGCCTACCGGCAGGCGATCATGCTGGCCTGGGACGCTCTCTCTGGAATATCGGACCGGGATCTGGCATCGGCTTCTGGAGGCGAACTTCGGGGCCGCGAGCTGGCCCTGCGAACCGTCGGACAGGAAACCATCGTGGACCTCGCCGATCGGTGCGTGACCGCCCCGGACATTCTTGGCGGAGGCTGGGGATTGGCCACCCTGCATTATCTAAAGGGTTGTTTGACTTGGAAAAGGGACGATGAGTGGACGTCCTTCGATATGCTTCCATCGGGACGTCCGTTCGCCGAGGCATTCAGACGGAGGGCGCTGGCGACCTTGGCGGAACGTTACGGGAGATCTCCAAAGGCTTTAATGAAGGACGCAGATGCGCTCGGCGGAACGGGGCTGGAGATGGGGGAAGTTGCGGTCATGGTTCAAGCGTTCCCTAGACTGAAGATCGCCATCGCGGCCTGGCAGGGCGACGACGAAGTGCCTGGAAGAGCGGTGATGCTCTTTGATGCCGGCGGGGCGAGAACTCTGCCCGCTGAGGACCTGGCCGAGGTCGGGATAAGCGTCGCCCAGGCGCTTCTCAGTACAGACCGGTGATCTTGCCGTTCTCGTCGATGTCTATGCCCAGCGCCGCCGGTTGCGATGGAAGTCCGGGGATGAGCATGATGCGCCCGCATATCGGAACCACGAAGCCGGCGCCCGCTGAGACGAATATCTCCCTGATGGTCAGCTCCCAGCCGGTCGGCGCCCCCTTCATTTCCGGCTTGTCCGTGAGGCTCAATTGGGTCTTGGCCATGCAGACCATGAGATCGCCCTGGCCGGATTCCTCGATGACCCGCAGGTGCCTCTGCGCGGCCGTCTCGTACTCGATGACCTGGGCGCCGTACATCTCGGTGGCGATGATGCGGATCTTCTCCTTAAGCGGGAGATCAGTTTCGTAAAGGTAGCGGAAATCGCATTCGTCATTCTCGATGGCTTCCGTGACCTGATCGGCCAGCTCCTGGCCGCCGGCGCCGCCCTTGGCGAAAACCTCGGAAAGAGCGCAGCGCACCCCCATCTGCCGGCAATGCTCCTTGACCATGCGCACCTCCTCCTCGGTGTCGACAGGGAAGTGATTGATGGCGACCACTATGGGAACGCCGAAGTGCCTGATGTTCTCGATATGCTTGTCCAGGTTCGAGAATCCTTTCCGCAGCGCGTCAGGGTCCTCGCAACCCACGGCCTTCAGGGGGCAGCCGCCGTGCATCTTGAGGGCTTTTATGGAGCATACGAGTACCGCGCAGTTGGGACGGAAGCCGTCGCTCCTGCATACGATATCGAAGAACTTCTCCGCGCCGAGATCGGCGCCGAAACCCGCTTCCGTGACGACGAAATCAGCCAACTTCAAGGCGTACTTGGTGGCGATTATGGAGCTGTTACCGTGGGCGATGTTGGCGAACGGGAATCCATGGATGAAGAAGGGCTGCCCTTCCAACGTCTGAACGAGATTGGGGTGAATGGCGTCCTTGAGCAGGGTGGCCATGGCGCCAACGCATCCGAGGTCCTGGGCGCGCACCGGCTGGTTATCGTAAGTGTAGCCGACAAGTATCCGTCCCAGACGCTCCTTGAGGTCGGTCATTCCCGTCGTCAAGGCCAGGATCGCACTGATCTCCGAAGCCACGGTGATGATGAAGCCGCTCTCATGAGGTATTCCGCCCTCCTTGCGCCCGCCGAGGCCGACCACGATGTTGCGCAGCTCCCGACAGTTCATATCGATGGCTTTCTTCAGGAATATGCGGGTGGGGTCGATGTTCAGCTTGTTCCCCATGGCGATGTGGTTCTCGAGTATTGCCGAGAGAAGGTTGTGGGCTGCGCCTACGGCGTGGATGTCGCCGGTGAAGTGCAGGTCGATGTCCCACATTGGATAAACTTGAGCTAGACCGCCTCCGGTGGCCCCTCCCTTGAGACCGAAGGTCGGACCTAAGGACGGCTCGCGTATCGCGCCCATGACCTTCCTTCCCTGCTTTCCAAGGGCCTCGACCAGACCGATGGTGGTGACGGTCTTTCCTTCACCGGCCGGCGTCGGAGTAATGGCCGTGACCAGGACCAGTTTACCGTTCGGTCGGTCATCGTAGCGCTTGAGCACAGAGAGCGGCACCTTGGCCATGTGCCTTCCGAACGGAATGAGCTCCTCCTCGGCTATGCCGAGCTGGGCGGCTATATGGTCGATCGGGAGCACCTTGGCCTCCTGAGAGATCTCGATGTTGCTCTTCATGCGCTACCTTGAGAACCGATATCCAGACCAAGCTTAAAATGGTTTATCGCCCGGCAATTCTTTAATATGGCTAAGGCATCAAGAAGTATGGTCAGCACATGGGCACGAGACTTTTAGAGGGCAAGGAGGTCGCCGACCGCATCAGGAAGGACCTGGCGGTCAGGATCTCCGCGCTGAAGGAGAAGGGAGTCGTTCCGGGACTGGCGGTCATCATCGTCGGGGACGATCCTGCTTCGGTGTCCTACGTGACCATGAAGGGAAAGGCCTGCCAGGACCTGGGGATGTATTCGTTGACGGTCCGAAAACCGGCCGATCTCAGCGAGGCCGACCTGCTACAGATCATCAACGGGCTGAACCGGGACCCCAAGGTGCACGGGATACTTGTTCAGCTTCCAGTGCCCAGGCACATCGACGTCGGGAAGGTCATCGCCGCCATCGACCCGAAGAAGGACGTGGATGGCTTCCACCCCACGAACGTGGGCAAGATGCTCATCGGGGAGGATGGTGGTTTCCTGCCTGCCACGCCGTACGGCATTCACGTTATGCTTAAAGCCTACGGCATCGACGTGGCAGGAAAAAACGTGGTAGTCGTTGGCCGCAGCAACATCGTCGGCAAGCCGATGGCGGCCATACTCATGCAGAAAGGGGTGGACGCCACGGTCACCGTCTGTCATTCCCGGACTAAGGACTTGAAGGCCATAACACGCCAGGCAGACGTGTTGATAAGCGGAATTGGAAAACCCCTTTTCATCACCGCCGACATGGTCAAGGATGGCGTCGTGATCGCGGATGCTGGATCGAACCGCATAGACGATCCGTCGGCCAAGAAGGGATACCGCTTCGTCGGCGATGTGGACTTCGATGCCATAAAGGACAAGGCCTCGGCCATAACCCCGGTGCCCGGGGGCGTGGGTCCGATGACCATCGTCATGCTCATGAGCAACACGGTTCTGGCCGCGGAAAGGTCCCTGGAACGCCAGGGCCGGCCTAAAGTTTAAGTCCACCTTCGTATGTTCGAGGGACCGTTATGTTAAGGGAATGCGGCGAGCACGGATACTTCAGAGGGGAGACCTGCCCCATTTGCGGAGAACCAGGCAAGTTCCTGATGAGCGAGCAGGAGCTGGACCAGCTCGGACGTACCTTGGCCGGAGTGCTCAGGCACTTCCCGGAACGTTTCGGCCTGGACATGGACGAACAGGGGTTCGTCAGCATCCGGGGCTTCATCAATGCGCTACGCGATAGCAACCGCCGCTACCACTGGCTCAGGCCGCATCATATCGTGGCGATCATCGAGACCGACCCCAAGGGAAGGTACCAGATCAGCAACGATCTTATGCGGGCCACTTACGGCCATTCCTTGGAATTGGACCTCAAGCTGCCCACCGAGAACATTCCCGATCACCTCTACTATCCTGCCACCCCGGAAGAGGCGGACATCATCCTGGAGACCGGGCTCAGACCGTCGGACCGCAAGATGGTTCACCTGTCCAAGACGTACCAGGACGCCCTCAACGCCGGCAAGGTCAGGGTCGAGGCGCCCATCATCCTGGAGATCGACGCCGCCGCGGCCATAAAGGCCGGCAACGTGATCTCTCAAGCGGGAAGGACCGTCTTCCTGGCCCAGGAGATACCTCCGGAGTTCCTCTGCCGCAAGGAAGAGGAAGAAGTGCTCTGAGGTTGTCTTTTTAATATTTTGTTCGACGGCCGGAAGGCTGGACCGTCGTCGTTAGAGAAGAAATGTAAAAAAATGTTGAACGGATCGTTCAGACGCTGATGGTGCCTACGATCTCCAGGACCTGGAACACGATGGTCAGGGAGAACACCACGAGCAACGGAACGATGGCGGAGTCCAAGGTGGCCAGCACCTTCTTGGAGCTCTTGCTGGAAGCGGATATGAGCTCCCGGGACGACAGCAGCATGATGAGCAGGATAGCTATTAGCGCCCCGCCCACACCGACACTGATCGCGGTGGTTATGGACACGGCGCTGCTCGCCGCGGCCGTGGTAGATGCGCTCACTAAGATCAGTGATATGATAGGTAGCCTCACGATGTATCTGGTATAAAAGTATTTTTGGTTCGGTTCGATTTTTGATACAGGTCACCAGAGAAAATTCCACAATCGGCGAAACCCGGGTCAGGCTTAAATCGACGTTCCTCGTTCGATGTTCCGTGTTCGAGACGGCCGACGAGATCCTGCGCCGGCGAGGGATGGTCGCTTACGACCGCCACGCCCTGTCCTGGGAGTGGAACGGGTTCCAGCCCGCGCTGGTGACCTATGATCAGAGGGAGAAGGAGGTGCAGGAGCTTACGGACCATTTCCGGCCGGGGGAGCGCCTGGACCTGACGGTATCGGAGGCCAGGCGGTGCGTGGGGTCGTTCACCGAAGGCGTATACGAGCCGTGCAAGCTCCGCAACGTCGTCTCCGGACAGTTCGATCAGTGCCCGATGTGCGCCTCCACCTGGATCCCGGTGCAGAACTGCGTGTTCGAACCGGAGTGCGACGGCACGAACATCACCAACGAGAAATGCAGGAACGGCGGCGGGGAGATCTGCGCCAAGCCCACTCACGTGTACGCGGCATTCTACGGCGACCTGGTCAAGGTCGGTATGACGTTATCCACCCGTTTCATGGAGCGGGCGATCGAACAGGGGGCGGACGCCATCGCCAGATTGGGAACGTACCCAAACCGCCGGGCGGCCAGGGACGCCGAGAACATGCTGTCCAGGGCGCTGCACGCCACGCAGTGGGTGCGTAAAACGACGTTCCTGAAGGCGCAGACCTCCATCAGGGACCGCGACACCTACCAGGAACGCCTGGAAACCCTGCTCTCGACGCTGAACGGGGTGGCGGCCGAACCGGGACCGGTGGAGATGCTGGACCGCTACCCGCTTTCCTCGTACGATGTCCCGAAGGCGTCCTTCGCCGAGGTGGCCGGCCGGCATCGCGGGGAGGTGCTGGGCTGCAAGGGCAAATGGCTCTTCTACCGCCTTCGTGACAGGGACGTTATGATGCTGGACATGTCCAGCGTCCCTTCGCATTACGCGACCTTCGGTCTGGCAAATCTAAATAAACCGTAATCTTATCCTTCCACCTCCGTCAACCGAACCAGGGGATGTCATCATGGTGCAAGTTCTCAAGCCGGAAGAAGTGACCCAGAAGTACGGTAAGTTGTTCTGTCGCGGCATATTCACACTGGTGGACGAGAAGAACGGCGTCGCCCAGGTCATCGAGGAATGCTCGGCCAAAGGCCCGGTGGAATGGGACGCCTGCAATCGCAAGCGGGCCGGCGGAGCGATGACCGGCATCACCGTGGAAGGGAACACCATCATCATGGACACCATCATCGGCGAGCGGGAGCTGCAATTCGGCCCGGCGTCGAAGGACCTGGGAGGACAGGGGCTGCGCTCTCTGATGGTGGATGGCGATAACGTCCGCACCACCTGGGTCGGCCTGGCCGGGGCCAGCGTCGGCGTGGGCGCCTGCATGCCCCAGGGACCGGGGACCATCGCCGCCGAGTACCCGGACGACGTGAAGATAGGCGGCGCTCACAAGGTGGAGGTGACGGTGATCACCCCCAAGCTGATCCGCGTCATAATCGCCGTCGACGACACGGACACCAAGGAGAAGGGAGCGTCCTGGTCCATGATGCTCAAGGCGGCCCGGGAATGCCCCGTAGGCACGTTCCTGAAGCACAAGATCATCCAGCTCAACCCGAACGTCCCGCAGAAGACCACCAATTGTACTTCGTCGTGCGTCAGCTTCGCCGTCAAGGAGAGCGAGCTCCCGGCCTTGCTCGATTACTTCAAGGAGGCGCTCAGAAAGAACACCTACTCCCAGGAGACCACCATGGCCTATTTCGTCGGTCTCCGCATACCAAAGGAGCTGGAGGACTACGGCTGGAACGCCAAGAAGGTCATCTACAAGCCGCAGCAGGCCCTGGACGTTGCCGAACGCACCGGCGTCCAGGTGGTGGAGATAACTGGAAAGAGGGGCACCATCGGAGCGGTGGCGGCCATCGGTTGCTTCGACCTGGGCCTGAAAGCGGCGGGACTTCCCGAGGACTTCGAAAATTAGATTATCATCGACCGGTTAGGTAACCCTGATGTCCAACGAGATCACCCGTGTAATCGCGAACACCGCTTACCAGACCTACGAGAAGCGGTTGTTCAAGGAAGTGATGGAAGGGGACATCCCTGAGCATGTGGCGATCATCATGGACGGCAACCGCCGCTTCGCCATGGAGATCGGGCTGGCCGTTCACGAAGGACATGTCAAGGGAAAGGACAAGCTAGAGGAGGTCATGGAATGGTGCCAGGAGATGGGGATAAAGGTCCTCACCGTCTACGCCTTCTCCACCGAGAACCTCAACCGGGACGAGAACGAGGTGCATTGTCTGATGCAGCTGTTCGAGGAGAGCTTCCTCAAATTGGCCGAGGACCAGCGCATACACAAGAACCGCATCAAGATCACCGTGCTCGGCCAGCGTGAGCTGCTCCCGGAAAGGGTTCAGAAGGCGATAGAGGTCGCGGAGGGCCGGACCAAGGACTATGACAACTACTTCTACAACATCGCCCTGGCCTACGGCAGCCGGCAGGAGATGATCACTGCCATCAAGCGTATCGCCTGCAAGGTTAAGGATGGTTCGCTCTCGGTGGAGGACATCGATGAGAAGACGGTCTCCAGCTTCCTTTACACCGCCGACTTCAAGGACCCCGACCTGGTCCTCCGGACCTCGGGCGAGGAGCGCGTATCGAACTTCCTGCTCTGGCAGCTGGCGTATTCGGAGCTCTACTTCACCGACGTCTTCTGGCCCGGGTTCCGCAAGGTGGATTTTCTGCGGGCCATACGCACCTACCAGGCCAGGCAGAGGCGCTTCGGGAAGTGAAAAGGGCGGGGTTTAAATAGCTCCGATTATGTCAGCGTGCCAGTGAGCTTTGGTATGGGCAAAGAGGACATAGTATTCCTGCACGCGCCGAGCGTTTACGACTTCAGGAAGGAGTTCCTGTTCTACGGACCGGTCAGCGATATGATCCCCTCCACGCCTGTGTTCGAAATGTATCCGTTCGGCTTCACCTCCATGGCCGCCCACCTGGACAAGAACGGGTACAAGGTGAGGATCGTCAATTTGGCCAGCATGATGCTCAACGACCGCAGGCTGGATGTGGAGAAGCTCATCTCCAAGCTCAAGGCCAAGGT
>JAKPZB010000100.1 GCA_029560215.1 Methanobacteriota archaeon
GTGGTCGGCGCCCTCAACCTGACCGTTCTCCCCATCATTCTGGTGCTGTTCCTGATGGATTTCATGGACACCACCGGGACCATACTGGGGCTAAGCGCCAAGGCCGGTTTCCTGGACAAGGAGGGAAGGCTTCCCAAGGACGACAGGTCCATTCAGGTCGACGCGGTCAGCACCGTGCTCTCCGCCATCTTCGGTTCCAGCACCACCGGGACCTTCGTAGAGTCTGCCACAGGCATAGAGCAGGGCGGACGGACCGGCAAGACGGCCATCGTGGCCGGGCTGCTCTTCCTGGCCATGCTTGCGCTGACCCCTTTCTTCTCCGGGATCCCGGTGGGGTTCCTGGGGCTGGCGGCCGCCCCCGCCTTGGTGGTGGTGGGCATCAGCATGACCTCCACCCTCAAGAACATCGATTTCGAGGATATCACCCAGGTGGTGCCGGCGGTCCTCACCATCGCCTTCATGCTCTTCACCTTCAACATCGGCTTCGGCATGTCCATTGGGCTGATCTCCTATCCGCTGGTCATGACCGTTAGCGGCAAGCGGAAGGAGCTGAGCAAGGTGTCCTGGGCCCTGTTCGGCCTGGGGCTGCTGCTCTTCGTGGCCTACCCCTACTGAATCACTTGAGGTCCAGCTCCGACCGGGGGTCGGGATGCTCGAATATGCCACACGGCGCTTGCTCCACGTTCCCGGTGCGCAGCTTAGGATCCAACCTTTCTCCGGTGACCATGTGGTAAACGTACTCGCCTATGTTGCAGGCGTGGTCGGCCACCCTCTCCATGTAACGCGCCACCAGGATCAGGTCGATGCCCACGGTGATCTTGCGGGGGTCCTCCATCATGTAGGTAAGGATCTCCCTGAAGATCGAGTCGTACAGGGCGTCCACCGCGTCGTCCCGCTCGTGCAGATGCGAGGCTTTCTCAGCATCCCGCTGCAGGAACGAATAGACAGCATCGTCGACGATGCCGACCACCAGGCAGGACATGGTGCGCAGCGACTCGAAGCGCTTGAAAGCTTTCCCCCCTTCGAAATCGTCTATCAGCTCAGCGATGTCCGTGGCGTAGCGGCCGAAGCGGTTGAGGTCCTCCACCATCTTCAGGCAAGCGGATATCAAACGCAGGTCCCCGGCCACCGGCGAGTGCAGCGCGATGATGTCCAGGCAGTGCTTGTCGATCTGCTCGTTGAGCTGGTATATGCGTTTATCGAGAGCGCGGACCTCCTCGCGCAGGGAGAAGTCCATGTCGGTGATCATTTGTACGGACCTTTCGAAGGCGGTACGTGAGGCATGGGCCATCTCCGTGATCTCCTTGTTCAGCTCTTCCATCTCGTAGTTGAATGTCGTCCGTGGCGTCATCAGCCCATCCTCCCGGTTATGTACTGCTCGGTCAGCTCCTTCTGCGGCCTCTCGAAGATCTGCTTGGTGTCGCCCATCTCGATGAGGTCGCCCAGATAGAAGAAGGCGGTCTTGTCGGAGATGCGCGCCGCCTGCTGCATGCTGTGCGTCACGATGACCACCGTGTAATCCTTCTTCAGGTCCACCAGCAGGTCCTCGATCTTGGCCGTGGCGATGGGATCGAGCGCCGAGCACGGCTCGTCGAACAGGATTATCTCCGGATTCACCGCCAGCGTCCGGGCGATGCACAGCCTCTGCTGCTGTCCTCCAGACAGCGACGTCCCGCTCTTGTCCAGGCGGTCCTTTACCTCGTCCCATAGCGCCGCCCGGCGCAGGGAATGCTCCACTATCCCGTCCAGTTCCTCCTTGGTGTGCTTGCGCCGGCGCACCTTGCCGTCGACCGTTTCGGTCACGCCGTGCAACCGCGGCCCGTAGGCCACGTTCTCGTAGATGCTCTTGGGGAACGGGTTCGGTTTCTGGAACACCATGCCTATGCGCCTGCGAACGTTCACCACGTCCACGTCGTCATCGTTGATGTCCGCCCCGTCCACCATGATGGCCCCTTTGACCGAGCAGCCGGGGATGATGTCGTTCATGCGGTTGATGCACCTGATGAAGGTGGATTTCCCGCATCCGGAGGGACCGATGATGGAGGTCACCTCGTTCATGCCGATGTCCATGGTGACGCCCTTCAGGGCGTGGTTCTTCTCGAAGTATACGTGAAGGTCGTCCGTGTGAATCGCGGTCGTCATTTTTACCACCTGTACTTGTCACGGTATCTTTTCCTGAGCACGATAGCGATGAGGTTCATTCCCAGCACCAGAAGCAGCAGCACCAATGCCGTGGCGTACTGTATCGGCCGGGTGGCCAGTAGGTCCGACGACTGCGTGGCCATGTAGAACACGTGATAGGGCAGGGCCATGAAGCTGTCGAAGAAGCTGTCCGGGAGACGCTGCAAGGACATGGCCACTCCGGTGAGCATCAGCGGGGCGGTCTCCCCCGCCGCCCGGGAGACGGAGAGGATTATTCCAGTGAATATGCCGGGAAGTGCGTAGGGAAGCACCTGATGCCAGATGGTCTGCCATTTGGTGGCGCCTAGCGCATACGACGCTTCTCGCACCGTGCTGGGCACCGCGGCTATGGCCTCCCGGGCGGAGGTGATCATCAGCGGCAGGGTCATTATGCTTAACGTAAGCCCGGCGGAGATCAATGAGAAACCCAACCCCAGATAGGCCACGAATATGCCCAATCCCAGCAGCCCGTACACTATGGACGGGACGCCGGCCAGATTGTAGACGGCCAGACGGAACACCCGGCCCATGACCGAGCTGGATTCGTACTCCTGGAGGTAGATGGCCGACATCACGCCGATGGGGACGGAGATGGCCAGCACGATCAGCATGAGGTAGAAGGTGCCCACTATCGCCGGCAATATGCCGCCCTGGGTATTGGCCCGGCGGGGCATCTCGGTAAGAAATTCGATGCTGAGCCGCTCCAGCCCGCCGGTCAGTATGTAACCGACCAGCACGATCAGCGCCAGGACCACCAGCACGGCGCAGCCACGGAAGAAGGTGAAGACCATCATCTCGGTGGTCCTGCGGTTGAGCATCAGTAGTCCTCCTTGAAGCGCTTGGTGATCCAGACGGCCAGGAAGTTGATCAAGAAGGTTATGACGAACAGCACCAGCCCTACCAGGAACAGGACGTGGTAGTGCTCGGAACCGAACTCCACCTCCCCGAAGTCTATGGCTATCGCGGCGGTCATGGTCTGCACGGAACGCAGCATGTCGAAGTGCAGCAGCGTGGCGTTCCCGGTGGCCATGAGCACGGTCATGGTCTCGCCCACCGCCCTTCCGAAGGCCAGCACAATGGCGGCCATCACTCCGGAGATCGATGCGGGAACGACCACGTGGCGGATGGTCTCCCATTTGGTGGCGCCCAGCGCCAGCGACGCCTCCCTCAGGCTGCGGGGCACGGCGTTCATGGCGTCCTCGGCCACGGTGACCATTATGGGGACCATCATCACCGCCAGCATTATCGCCCCGTTCAGGGCGTTCAGCTTGGTGACCGGATCGAAGACCGCGGCGATCCATTCGGAAAGGATGACGAGAGCGAAGAAGCCGAAGATGACCGACGGGATGCCGGCCAGCACCTCGATGGCCGGCTTGAATATCGCCTTGACCCGGGGGCTGGCCAGCTCGGCCAGCCAGATCGAGCATCCCAGCCCGATGGGGATGGCGATGAGCGCCGCCCCGAAGGATACCATCAATGTTCCTACGAACAGCGGCAATATCCCGTACAGCGGGTACATGGGGTGGGAGGGGTTCCACACCGTGCCGGTGAAGAAGTCGATTATGTCGATGGAGGTGAAGGCCGGGAAGGCTCCCAGCAGAAGTTCGCCGAACACCGCGGCCAGAGCCGCCACGGAGGACCAGGTGGCCAGGAAGAGTGCCAGCTGTATCAGCTTCTCCTGGGGGGGCAGATGCTTGTTCTTGCGCAGCTTCCGCCGCCCTTCCCTCTTGATCTTGAACGCCAATCCACCTACGCTCCTTGTTGGGGTTTGGAAGAGGTTTCCGGGGTTTGGGAAAGGGTTTGGTAAGGAGTTGGGAAACGGTTAAGATCAGCCCAGCTTGGCCAGCTCCTGCTCGACCACGGCTTGGGGCAGGGGGTAGAACCCTATCTCGGCGACCACGCTCTGCCCGCCCTCGGCGCTCAGGACCCAGGACAGCCAGCGGCTGACCTGGTCGGTGGGGGTGCTGTCGGTGTAGACGTACAGGTACCTGGAGAGCAGGTAGTCGCCGCTGAGAACGGCTTCCTCGTCCAGGGGATTGAAGGCCTCATCGCCCTCGTTCTCCATCAGGGAGAGCACTTTGATCCCGCTGGTGTTGGCGTAGCCGATGCCGACGTAGCCGATGCCGCCCGCGTCACCCTGGACGGCGGCGACGATGGCCGAGTTGCCGGTCAGCATGTTCATGTCCATGCTGTAGTTCTCGTTGCCGAGGACCTCCTCCTGGAAGTACACGTAGGTGCCGGAGGAGGACTGGCGGCCGTACAGGGTGATGCCCAGGTCAGCACCGCCGACCTGGTTCCAGTTGGTGTACGTTCCGTTGTATATGCCCTTCAGCTGCTCCTTGGTCAGTTCGGTGACCCCGTTGCCGTCGCTGGTGATGACCGCGATGCCGTCGATGGCCACCCTGAACTCCACCGGGTAAACCCCGTTGGCGTTGGCGGCGGTGATCTCGCTGGCCTTGATGGACCGGGAGGCCTGGGCCAGGTCGACCTGCTTGTTGATCAGGGCGCTTATCCCGGTGCCGCTGCCGCCGCCGGTGATCTCCACGGTGATCCACGGAAACTCCTCATGGAAGTCCTCGGAGAATATCTGGCAAAGCTCCAGCATGGTGTCCGAGCCCTTCTGGGACAGGGTGACCGGGGCGGGCGTCGCGCCCATCTTCACCAGGTTGTCCTCGTAGGCGTTCTGGGATATCTCGTAGAACCCGATCTCGCCCACCATGCTCTGACCGTCGTCGAAGCTGACGATCCAGCGCAGGTAGTCCTTCACGATGCCGGTCGGGACGCCCTTGGTATACAGGTACAGGTACCTGGACAGGTCGTACTTGCCGGACTTGACCGCCGACTCATCGGTGGGGGCGAACGCCTCCGAGCTGGAATCCTTCTTCAGGTCCAGCACGTTGATGCCGGAGGCGTCGGCGTAACCTATGCCGACGTAGCCCACACCGCCCTCATCGCCCTGCACGGCGGAGACGATGGCCGAGTTGCCGGAGAGCATGTTCATCGACTGGGAGTAGTTCTCCTTCTGCAGGACGTGCTCCCAGAAGTACTCGTAGGTACCGGAGGTGGACTGGCGGCCGTAGAGGGTTATCGCCGTGTCCGCCCCTCCCACCTGGGCCCAGTTGGTTATTGTACCGTTGTAGATACCGCGCAGCTGTTCGACGGTCAGCACGCCGACGTCGTTCGAGGTGTGCACGATTATGGCGATGCCGTCGATGGCCACCTTGAACTCCACGGGAGTGAAACCGGCGGCCTGGGCGGACTCTATCTCGCTGGCCTTTATCTGCCTGGAGGCCTGCGCGATGTCCACCTGCCCGTTTATCAGGGCGGTGATGCCGGTGCCGCTGCCTCCGCCGGAGACCTCCACCTCAACGGCAGGGTTCTCGGCCATGTATTCCTCCGCCCATATCTGGCAGAGCTCAAGCAATGTATCGGATCCCTTCTGGATAATGACGCCGCCCTCGTTGTCGTCGTCGCCATTGTCCTGCATGAGGAACACCCCGACGGCGGCCACTATGATTATGGCTACGACGCCGATGGCTAGGTACTTCATCTTGTTCTCCATTCTTTCACCTTTGGATCGTAAAGAAAGAACAAGGAGCCGCGGTCCAGACACATAGGACGATGCATAGAGGATCGAGATGACGTTGGAAGACGCCGAAGTCCTTTCCTGTTCCGGCTAGCTCTTTGTGCATTTTCTCCGGAACGAGCTACCAAGGGCGCCGTTTATATACATTGGCGAAATAGAATATATTCTTGTATTTTGTATATAGAAATAGTATCAATTGATATTTTTTATATTTCTAGTAAGTTTTGTATATACAATAACCACTTAAGTACGTTTGTGAAACGGGATAACGCCATGAACACCGAGATTCGCCGGGTGCAGAAGACCGGAGCGTCCACATTGACCGTTTCATTGCCAAAGAGCTGGGTGGACTCCTCCGGGCTGAAGGCGGGAGATCAGGTCTCCATGGCCGTCCAGCTGGACGGGACGATACTTCTCGATACCAACATGGACCGCCGCAAGGAGACTTTGCGCAAGGAGATCTGGACCGATGCGGACGAGAGCGCGGAGCACCTTACGCGCAAGCTAATCGGGGCGTATCTTGTGGGATACAACGTCATCGAGGTGCGCTCCAAGGACCGCATGGAGCCGGAGGCCAAGAGCGCCGTACGCGAGTTCTCGCGGCTGGCCATAGGACCGGAGGTCGTGGAGGAAACGGCTAACAGCGTCATCATGCACGACCTGTCGGACCCGGTGGAGCTGCCGCAGGAGAAGTGCGTCCGCCGCATGCACCTCATCGTCAGGAGCATGCACGCCGATGCCATCGATGCGCTTTGCGAGGAGGACCGAAGCCTGGCGGAGGACGTCATCGACCGGGACACGGACGTCGACCGACTCTACTGGATGGCGGTCAAGCAGAACACCCTCATCGCGCGTGACCGCAAGCTCGGGGACCGGATGGGCTTGGACATCTTCCAATCGAACGACCTGATGCTGGTGGCCAGGGGAATAGAGCGCATCGGGGATCACGCGGTGCGCATAGCCAGGAACGCTTTGCTGTCCGCGGAGGACGAGGACAAGCTGCCGAACGCCGCGGAGATACGGAAGCTCAGCGCGGAGTCCACGAAGGTCCTGGAAAGGAGTATGGACTCGCTTTTCCGCAAGGACATCTCGGAAGCTAATGAGGTCATCGATGACGGGCGGGACGTCGTTAAGCGCTGCGAGAAGCTCGGTCAAGGGACGAGAGCCAAGGACAGCCGGGAGGCCATCATCATCAACATGGTCATGGATTCCATCATTCGCTCCACCATGTACGCGGTGGATATCGCCGAGATAGCCATCAACGGCGCGATGCGCGACGATTGAACTGGTTTTCCCCAGTCCCTATTTTGATTCCTCAGCGGCCTTGATGGCGTTCTCCACGAACTCGGCCATCCGCTGGTCCCCGGCCGCGCTTATCTTGCCGGCGATCATAATGCACTTGCGGATGTCCTCCTCGCTCGCCCCCAGCCCCTTAGCCTTCCCCAGATGATGCATGAAGCACGGCTGGCAATGTCCCGCGACCGAGGCGGCGATGGCCACCAGCTCGAAAGTCATATCGTCCAATGATATCCCCCTGAGCGGCAGATGCCGTTCCGGATGCTTAACCGTTCCCAACTTCCTTTGAATGGGACCGGGACGGGATCGTGATTCTATATTACCACGCTCGGTCATATCTGGTATCATGAAGGGAAAGCGGAGAACGGCTTGCTGCGAGGAGAGGCTTCCGGCCTATGTGGCTGAGGCCATAGAAAGCGTCGGCGGGCTGGACAACCTGGGCTGTTCCATCCCTTCCGAGGAGGACATCGCCAACCAGGCCATGGTGTGCAAGGCCCTGTCTAACACCACCCGGCTGACGATCCTTTGGTCCGTCGCCTGCTGCGAGATGTGCCCCTGCGTGCTCAAGGAGTTCCTGAAGGTGGGTGATTCCACCATCTCCTATCACCTGGACCTGCTGGAAGAGGCCGGTCTGGTGACCAGCCGCCCGGAGAAGAACTGGAGGATATACCGCATAACCGATGAGGGACGGCAGGCTTTGAAAGGCTGGATGGAACCGTAATTTTTCACGCGGTGAAACCACATGTTTGATATAATTCAGAAGCTAATTCGATAACCATAGAAATAGCTTCGAAGGCGATACCTTGGAGATGGTCAACAGCCTGGAACAGACCCTGGAGTTCTTCGTGGTCATAACCGCCGAGCTGGTGTTGTTGTTCATCGGCATCAGCTTCCTGGTCGGGCTCATGCTGGAATACGTCCCTCCCGAGAAGATCCGCAGGTTAATGGGAGGCGATGGGTGGTTCGGCAATATCGTCGGCGCGGCCTTCGGTTCTATCACCCCGTTCTGCTCCTGCTCCACCATACCGCTGACCATGGGATTCCTGGAGGCCAAGGCGCCCTTCGGGGCCACCATGTCCTTCCTGCTGGCGTCCCCGCTGCTCAACCCGGTCATCCTGGGGATGGTGCTGGCCTTCATGGGCTGGGAGGTTGCCCTGGTCTACGGGCTCACCACCTTCATCCTGGCGGTGGTGGTCGGCAGGTTGTGGGCCAAGCTGGGACTGGCCAAGGAGGTCAAGAAGGTCCGCATTACGGGCGGACATTCAGGCGAGGAAGATGGGCGGCCTAAGTACAAACGGGCGGCCAGCTTCGCCTGGGAGAACTTCCTGCACATGCTGCCTTACCTCCTGATAGGCGTGCTCATCGGGGCCTTGATATACGGCGTCGTGCCGGACGACCTCATCGTTGACTTTGCTGGACCCGGGAACCCGCTGTCCGTGCCGGTGGCCGCCCTCATCGGAATACCGCTCTACGTGAGGGCGGAGACGATAATACCGATCGGCATGGCGCTCATCGACAAGGGCATGGGAATGGGAACGGTCGTCGCGCTACTCATCGGAGGGGCCGGCGCGAGCATACCGGAGGTAAGTATGCTGGCCGGGATATTCAAAAGGAAACTGGTGGTCGCCTTCGTGCTCACGATAATCGCGGTGGCCATGGTAACTGGTTACCTGGTGGATCTGCTGGTGTGAGGTGAATACGTGGTTGGAAAGAAGAAAGAGAAGAAAAAGAAAGGATGTTGCGACCTGGTCATAGAAGAGATAAAGGACGAAGAGTGAGCGCTCAGCCGGAGCGCATCACCTGATTGTCCCCCACCTGGAAGTCCTGGTAGATGTAGATCAGCTCGTTCTCCGATAGCGAACGCTTCAGCGCTATGGAGTTCGCCCGGACCTGGTCCAGGATCTTCTGCGCCAGCTCGTCGTCCACCTCGATGCCCTTGCTGGCCAGGATCTGCTTGACCGTGTGGCGGCCGGAATGCTTGCCGATGACGATCTTCCTGGTCAGCCCGACCTCCTCGGGAGTGTAAGGCTCGTAGTTAGAGAGGTACTTGATCACGCCGTCTGTATGAATTCCAGCCTCGTGCGCGAAGCAGTTGGTGCCGATGATGGGCTTCCAGCCGGGGATCTCCCGGGCGGACGATTTGGCCACGTACTCGGCGACCTCCCGGAAGCGTTCCGTGCGGAAGTTAACGTCCATGTGCAGCAGGTGCTTGGCGGCCATGACGATCTCTTCCAGAGGGGTGTTGCCGGTGCGCTCGCCTATGCCCATAACGGTCGTGCTGACGAACTTGGCCCCGGCCTGAACGCCCGCCACGGCGTTCGCCGTGGCCATGCCGAAGTCGTTGTGGGTGTGCATCTCGATGTCGATGCCGACCGCCTCTCGCAGCGCCTTTATCTCATCGTAAGCGCGCCTTGGTTCCAGAAGTCCGATGGTGTCGCAGTAGCGCAAACGGTTCGCCCCGGCGTCCTTGGCCGCCTTGCCGAACTCGATGAGGAAGGCGGGGTCCGCCCGCGAAGCGTCCTCAGCGTTGCACGATATGTACAACCCATGGTCCTTGGCGTACTCCACGCTCTCCACCACCTTCTCCAGCACCCATTCCCTTGTCTTCATCAGCTTGTTCTTGATGTGAATGTCGGAAGAGGACATGGATATGGCTACGGAGTCCACATCGCAATCGAGGGAGTGCGCCACGTCCTCCTTGGTGGCCCGGTTCCAACCGAGTATGGAAGCGTCCAGCCCCAGGGAGGCTATCTTTTTGACGGCCATCTTCTCGTCCCCGCCCATGGCGGGTATCCCGGCCTCGATCTGTTGGACGCCCAGCTCGTCCAGGAGCTTGGCGATCCTCAGCTTCTCCAGGTTCGCGAAGACGATGCCGGCGGCCTGTTCACCGTCGCGCAGCGTCGTGTCGCAGGTGATCAGGGGGCTCTTCTCGAACTTGGCAAGGATCTCGGACCGGTCTCTCATTCGCTTACCTCTGCTTCGCCGCCCATGCGGGACGCCATATTTGGTCAGGTTGCCCCTTTTCGGACATAGTGGCAAAAGGGGAGTCTCCCAGTCGACAACTATCTCCCGAAAGGGCCTGGACCTTGATAAATGGACGGCAAAATCTCAATAAATAGGACCGTACAAAAGGGTTTCGTTGCGTTCCATTCCCTGAGTGGATAGAATAGGACCGCCTGGTATCAGCTGGATACCTTGTACCTCAGCAAAGCGGCCATCCCGCCCAGCGACTCCAGCTTCTTGCCCCCCTCATGCAGCTCGCTGACGATCGTGACGCGGCCGCGGGCGTCCTCGACGGAGCGCATCAGCGCCTCCACGTCCTTCTCCCTCACCAGGGAATCCAGTATCAGCAGCTGCTCCACCGCCCCGGCCTTGGCAGCATCTCGAACTTCTTTCGGTCCATAGGTGGCGAAGCCGTCCGTTCCCACTTGCTCCAGCAGCTTCTCCACCAGTTCCGTCTCTTCCGCTACACGGGAGTCCTTCAGCACCTCGGTGCACATTCCCCGTTTCATCAGTTCCTGGATGCCGGTCATGCCCGACTGCCCGGTATGGTACAAACAGGCCTTGGAGAACATCTCCGGTTCCTTCTCCTTGCCCTTAGCGATAAGCGTTTCCTTGGCGAAGCCCGGACCCAGTATCACGATAGGAACACCGGGCGAATAGGCTTGCTTGGCCTTGGCGATTATCTCGCCGAAATAATCCCCGTCCTCCTTGGTGGCATACATCTTGCCGTGCCCGCCGGCGAAGATGTCGGCCAGCCTCTGCACCCCGAATTGGCGCATCACGGCCACGGTCGCCTCGTCGTCGTCCAGGGAGATGAACATCACGCTCGGTTTCTTGCTGTCCTCCACCGCCCTTCGGACGCGGTCCAGCTGCGACGGCTTCCACTGCTGCTTGATCACCGAGAGCACTTCGCCCTCCTCCATTATGAGCGTGTGATACGCGCCGACGTCCTGCGGACCTTCCTCGATAACGCCTAGCAAACGTAATCGGTTGTCGAACTCCCCGAACTCCACCTTCTCCAACCGTATCCCGAGCGTCATCCGCTTCTTCTCGCCCCTCTCCGCCCTTATCTTGTCGGACTTGGCTTCCTCGCGGCGGTATGTCGAGGCGTACACCAGGTCCCCCGGGGTCAGGATGTTGTAGAGATGCCAGAGATCGTCCGACACCTCCACCTGCATCTTGATCTCCCCCTTGAAGCGGTCCTGGTGCAGTACCTTCATCGCCCTGGTCATGCCTTACCGGGCATTTATGGTTGTCCCAAAGCGTCGATACTGACCCTTTCATATGGTGAAGTTATATATTCCCTAAAAATCATCATGTTCCGGGATGGAGCATGGGCTCTAGAGGACCGAGGTCTAAGTTCATTGATGCGGCATGTCCGAACAAGGAATGCGGCCAGTACGGCTTTGTAGGCCAGGGCAACATCGCCGGGAACGGCACCTACCAGACGCGGAACGGCCGCGTCAGGAAGTACGTGTGCCGCTCCTGCGGCACATCGTTCTGCGACCGCCGGAACACGGCCTTCTTCGACTTCAAGACGAAGGACGAGAAGGTCCTGCTGGCCCTGAAGATGATCGTAAAAGGGATGAGCATGCGCAGTGTCGCCGAGGTGCTCGAAACGAAGCTGGACACAGTTCGTAACTGGGTCCAGCGGGCGGCCGAGCACAGCGAGGAAGTGAACTCCGTCCTGCTGAAGGAGATGAAAGTGTCAAAGGTGGAGCTGGACGAGCTCTGGACCTTCGTTCAAAAAAAACAGTTCCGCGAATGGAGCAGTTCGAGGACGATGGAACGTGGCTCTGGGTAGCGTTCGATCCAGAGCATAAGGTCGTGCTCGCCCACGTCGTGGGCGAGCGGAAGCAGCCCTCGGCCAACAAGTTGATCAAACAGGTCAAACAGAAGGTTGCTGGCACACCTTCGTTCTGCAGCGATGGCCTGAAGTTCTACAAGAACGCCCTACTGAAGTTTTACGGTCACATGACATCCTTCCCGAAGACTGGCCTGCGTGGCAGGCCAAGGGTTCCTGCGTCAGTGCCCGATGAGGGCCTTCGATACGCCCAGGTCATAAAACGGCATCGGAACGGTCATCTGGTCGAGGTGGAGAAGAAGCAGATATTCGGCGAGGATGCTGGCCGGGCCAGCATCTCCACCACCTTCATCGAGCGGTGCAACCTCACCATACGTCAGGAGAACAAACGGTTGACGAGAAAA
The DNA here is from genome assembly GCA_029560215.1 of Methanobacteriota archaeon. GTDB lineage: Archaea > Thermoplasmatota > Thermoplasmata > Methanomassiliicoccales > UBA472 > UBA472. Next base: position 12,275 of record JAKPZB010000100.1, read on the forward strand.
ACACTGGCGTTCTCCAAACGCCAGTATCGTTTGGACGCGCATATGACGTTGTACTTCGCCAATTACAATTTCTGCCGCCCTCATGGTTCGCTGAGGCATCCAGATGCCTCAGGGACGATGAGGCGATGGACACCGATGAGGGAGCTTGGCGTCACAGATCGGAATTGGAGCCTGGAGGAATTGTTGACGTTTCCTTATCATAAAACATCAGTATAATACAGGGTCAGTATCAAAGCGTCCGGAATTGGACAATTCTACCGGGAAAACATCGTAATTCCCGACGGACTGTTGGCATCCAGACAAAATGGTTCCAGCCGGGTTTGGAACCTCAGTAAGCATTAAGTACCCTACAATGCTACCGTGGATTCCTGATGGCGAAGTGCTTCCTGGTTCTCGAGGACGGGACTATTATGGAGGGCACCGGCTTTGGTCATCTGGGCGACACTTCTGGAGAGGTTGTCTTCAGCACCGGCATGGGCGGCTATCAGGAAAGCCTGACCGATCCCTCCTTCCGCGGCCAGATCCTAACGATGTCCTATCCTCTCATCGGAAATTATGGTGTGAACCCCAACGACGTGGAGTCGGACCGGGTACAGGTCAACGGTTTTGTGGTGCGGGAGCTGTGCGACTCCCCCAGCCTGGGATACGGCGGAAAGCTTTTGGGACCTTATCTAGAGGAGAACAGGATACCAGGCATAGCCGGGGTGGACACCCGTTCCCTTATAATAAAGATAAGGAACGCAGGCACCATGAAGGGAGCGATAGTGCACGACGACCCCGAGGGAGCCCTGGAAAGGGTGCGCCGGATGCCCCACCCGGCGGATAGCAACCTGGTCGGGGAGGTCAGCACCAAGGAGGTGCGGCATTTCCCGAGACCGGGGGCGAAGAAGGTGGCCGTGCTCGACTGCGGGGTCAAGCTCAGCATAATGAAGGAGCTGACCAGTCGCTTCGAGGTCTACCAGCTGCCTTACGACACCGGAGCCAAGTTCTTCCGGGACCACGACATAGACGGGGTGTTCCTTACCAACGGTCCGGGCGATCCCGCCCACCCTTCCATCAGGGACACCGTGGTCTCCACACTGAAGAAGCTCAGGGACGACTACCCGATGATGGGGATATGCATGGGCAACCACCTGGTCTGCCAGGCTTTCGGCGGTACCACCTACAAGCTGAAGTTCGGGCACCGGGGGGAGAACCAACCGGTTCGATACAATGACCATGTATACATCACCTCCCAGAATCACGGGTACGCCGAAGACCCGCAAAGCTTGGTGGGCACCGGCCTGGAGATCGACCAGGTCAACGTCAACGACGGTACGGTGGAGGGGCTGCGCCACCAGGAGCTCCCCATCTTCTCGGTCCAATATCATCCGGAGGCCTGTCCGGGGCCCCGGGACACCAGCTTCCTGTTTGACGACTTCGTGAAGATGCTGGAGGCGAGGAAATGAGCAAGGGTAAGCTGCTCGTCATCGGCTCCGGACCCATCGTCATCGGGCAGGCGGCGGAATTCGATTTCTCCGGTTCGCAGGCATGCCGGTCCCTGCGCGAGGAAGGCTACACGACGGTACTCGTGAACTCCAACCCGGCCACCATCCAAACGGATCTGGAGATGGCGGACATCGTTTACATCGAACCTCTTAACGTGGAGACCATCGCCGAGATCATCCGCAAGGAGAGGATCGAGGGCGTTCTGTCGGGAATGGGCGGACAGACCGCCCTGAACCTGTGCTCGGAACTGGCCGATAAAGGTTATCTCGAAAAGCTGAACTGCCGTTTGCTCGGAACACAACCGCGGGCCATCGCACTCTCCGAGGACCGGGAGCTTTTCCGGGAGACCATGATCGAGATAGGCGAGCCCATTCCGCGTTCGGTCACCGTCACCAACATAGAGGATGCGAAGAAGGCCGTGGAGCAGATAGGAGGTTACCCGGTGCTGATACGTCCAGCTTACACCCTGGGAGGCACCGGAGGCGGGATAGCCTACAACGAAGAGGAACTGATCCCGATCACCGGCCGTGGGCTCATCTACTCTCGCATACGCCAGGTGCTGATCGAGGAGAGCGTGCTCGGCTGGAAGGAGCTGGAGTACGAGGTGATGCGGGACCGCAAGGACAATTGCGTGGTCATATGCACCATGGAGAACGTGGACGCCATGGGCGTACACACCGGCGAGAGCATAGTGGTCGCCCCGATCCAGACCCTGAACGACGAGGACTACCAGCTTATGCGCACCGCCTCCATCAAGATCATTCGCGCGTTGGGAATAGAAGGCGGATGCAACGTGCAGTTCGCTTACAACCCCGCCACCCGGGAGTACCGGGTCATCGAGGTCAACCCCCGCGTCTCCCGCTCTTCGGCGTTGGCGTCCAAGGCCACCGGATACCCGATAGCCAGGGTGGCCGCCAAGATCGCCGTCGGAAAGACGCTGGACGAGATACCGAACAAGATCACCGGCATGACCTATGCCGCCTTCGAGCCGACCATCGATTACGTCGTGGCGAAGATACCGCGCTGGCCCTTCGACAAGTTCCGAACGGTCGAGACCAAGATCGGCACCCAGATGAAGAGCACCGGGGAGGTCATGTCCATCGGCCGCACCATCGAGGAGTCCTTGATGAAGGCGGTGTGCTCGCTGGAAACCGACCGCATCGACCTGGAACCGGAGATCTGGAACGACAAGGAGCTGGAGGCGGAGCTGATCGCCCCCTCCGACAAGCGTCTGTACGCCATCGCCGAGGCGCTGCGGCGGGGTTGGCCGGTTGAGAGGATCGCCGACCT
>JAKPZB010000101.1 GCA_029560215.1 Methanobacteriota archaeon
CTGGTCGGCATGGACGAGGAGGCGGCGCTCCGCCTCCTCCTTGCGGACGTCATAGACGGCCGGGAGGGCTGTTTCTGCCTGACGTCGAGCAAGGACATGGCCGCAGCGGAGGCGCTGCGCCTCTACCGCAGCAAGGACGCCGTCGAGAAGCTCTTCCACTCGCTGAAGAGCGAGGTGGAGATCAAGCCCGTCCGCGTTTGGACGGAGGACGCCGTGCACGGCGTCCTCCTTGTCGGCTTCATCGCGCAGCTGATGATCAGCTTGACACGTTATTTCGTCAGGCCAGTGAAACGCATGTCAACGAAGTTCATCATCGACGCCTTGAAAAAGTTGACAGTTATGGTGGTTTCGGCGGGCAACGGGCTGAAGAAGAGGTTCTACTCGAACTTCAACGAGGTCAACAGGGCAATTCTGGCCGATTTTCTATCCGAAACGTAGCGGAAAACGCCCGATCCCGGGCGTTTTCAATGAGGTTCGGGACCTCATGGGCCAACTGTCAAATCCTAAAACCAGTGAAATTACGCCTGATCAACTGTCAAAGTTAGGATAATAATGATTATTGGCTGGTTATCTTCGACCGGATCAGATCTCGAGGGTCTTCTGGAAGCGCATCTTCTCGCCGGCGATCCGCGTGGGATATTCACCGTTCACGCAGGCCAGGCAGAGCTCGGACTCCGGTATCTGAAGTGCCTCGACCAGACCCGCCTGGCTGATGTAACCCACCGAATCGGCGGTTATGAGTTCGGCGATCTGCTGCGGGGTCCGGTTCAGAGCGGCGAACTGTTCCCTGGTCTTCATGTCCACGCCGTAGAAGCAGGGAGCGATCACCGGCGGGCAGCCGATGCGCACGTGAACTTCCTTCGCGCCGGCCCTCCTGGTCATCTGCACGATCTTGAGCATGGTCGTTCCGCGAACGATGGAATCGTCCACGATCACCACTCTCTTACCGGCCACGGTGGAGCGGATGGGGTTCAGTTTTAAAAGAACGCCCTCGTCCCTCTGGGACTGGTCGGGAAGGATGAAGGTCCTCTCGATATAACGGTTCTTCATGAACCCTTCGGCGTAGGGAATGCCGGAGCCTTCCGCGTATCCCAACGCGTGAGCGCGGCCGGAGTCGGGGACCGGGACCACCACGTCCGCTTCCACCGGCTGCTCCTTGGCCAGGATGTGCCCTATGCTGGTGCGGACCCGGTAGACCTCTTGTCCGTCGATGACCGCGTCGGGGCGGGCGAAGTACACCCATTCGAACATGCAGTGCGCCTTGTGCGGTGCGGCGGGGGTGCGAGTGGAGGTGACACCGTTGGGAGTGATCTCCACGATCTCGCCGGGAAGGACGTCCCGGATGAACTCACCGCGGAGGACGTCGAACACCGAGCTCTCGGAGGCCAGAACGTAACCGTTCGGAAGCTTGCCCAAGCACAATGGTCGGAAACCGAAGGGATCGCGGAAGCCGAATATGCGGCCGCCCAGCATCATGACGATAGAATATGCGCCCTCCAAAGTCTTCATCACTGTCTTGATGGCCCTTATCGGATCGGGGCTGATGGACAGCTCGGTGGCCATGATCCGGACGATGATCTCGGAATCGGTGGAGGTGAGGAACGCCCAACCTTCCGACTGCAATTTGGTTCGGATGGAGGCGGCGTTGACGATATCGCCGTTGTGGGCGAGGGCCAGATCGCCTTCTTTAGTGGTGACGGTGATGGGCTGGCAGTTCTCCGCGCAGGACGAGCCGGAAGTGGAGTAACGAACGTGGCCGATGCCAGCGTTGCCGACCAGGCCATTGTACTGGCGGCCGGTCAGCACCTCGTGCACTAGGCCCATTCCCCTATGATAAGAGATGGTCTTGCCGTTGTAGACGGCTACGCCCGCAGCCTCCTGGCCACGGTGCTGGATGATCCGCAGCGCCTTTTTCAGCTGGGGAACGGCATCGCCCTCCAAGGCCATGCCGACGACTCCGCAAAAATGCTTCGGACGGTCATCCTCCAAGGAAGCTACCTCGAACGTCAATGGGTCTTTGCCCAGTTATACGTTCTCATAGTGGCGGTCTTGCCATAACCACAGGAGGCGCAGAAGGAAGCGCGTATGTTGTAGGCCCGCCTTCCGCACCTGCGGCAGGGGACGTGCGTCTTCTTGTCTCCCATCTTTCCGTGTGATGCCGTACCTTTCGTCATAAGAGTAACCTCAGGGTGAGATGTAAATCACGTTGTCGCCGCGGACAATGGTTACGGTGAGCTTGCGTACGACCTCGCTGTTGATCAGCTCCTCCGCGTTCTTGAGCACCAGGTTCATGTGCGGATCGTAACCGTCCAGCACCCCACGGTACTCGCGGTTGCCCTTCAACGTGACGATCACCTGGTTGTTTATCGCCTGGTTGAGGACATTCAGAGGTTTCTGCATGCTCACTTCACCTTACCGTGCGAATGAGCGTTCACTATATGAAGTTTTTGTGCTCCAGTATTTCGTTCGTCACAGCCAGTCATATGAACGCCCCCAGGGTCGGCGCGTCCAAGCGGTCCATGTCGTAGAAGATCATCCCTTCCCTCATGCGCTCCCCGTCCTTCATCCCCGGGAAGAAGGCTGCGAGCAGCGAGGTCCTCCAGAGCAGGTCCAGGACGGACGTGGAGAGCACGCCGCCATACACGTTCGGCCACGGGTCCTCGTAATCGTAATCGTCGATGAGGTAGAAGGCATAGCCCATGAAGCTGTCCCGATTGTTCAGTATCTTCAGGTAATCGCGCAGCACCTGGCGGTCCCGGCCTTCCGGCTGCTGCAGCCTGATGTCCTTGATCGGTAGCTCACCTTTTTTGCGGACGTCGCCCTCGGCGTCCATGACGTGCCATTCCACCTTCTGGCCCAGAACGCGGAACAGGCTCCAGCTTCCGTCCGGGGCGCAGTACACCGGAGCCTGGAACAGTTCGTCGGCGGCCATGGAATCGGTCACCATCTCCAAGGCGGAGTGGGCGAGCTCGTTCATCGTCTTCCCGTCCAGCAGCGGCTTGGCCTTGAGGTCGGGAATGGACAGCTCGTCCTCCTCCACGCTTCCCTCCAGGAGCGATGCGATCAAACGAAGGTCGGTGAGCTCGTCCAGCCGGGCGGCCACCTGGGAACGGGCCTTGCCCACGTCCACGTCCAGACCGGCCTCCAGGCAGTTCAGGGTGAACTCCCTGTAAACCGGTACCGATTCCTTCAGGGTTCGCCTGATCTCCGGCTCGTTGTCCTGCACCATTCGCAGGCCTTCGGCCATGGCGTCATCGCCCTTGTCCTGCCATACCCCGCGGCAGCTGAGGTCCAGCTCCACCTGAGCTCGCGACCCGACGTGGATGTGGAAGGGGAACTGCCGGCAGAAGTGCGGGCGGTGGGGGTAGACCTCACACTTACCGCCCTGCAGGAACGAACATGAACCCTGTCCTTTCTTGAGGGCCAGTGCGTAATGCCGGTGGGGGTCCTTCTTCAGCACCAGGCGATTGGGATAGTTCTTCTTGAAGAAATCCACCTCCCCGGGCAGGCATTCCGGCTGGCAAAGGCAGCACAGCTTGCAGGGGTCCTGGCATACGAATTTCCTTCCCTCCAGCTCGCTCAGGTCCAGTGGCAGCGGTCCATTAAGCATACGATATCTCCCTTCCTTTCCGTTCGGCCATCGTCGAGCCGTCCTTCAGGACCAGCTTTCCTCTCAGGAACACCGCTTGCGGGAAAAGCGCCTCCCTGCCCTCAAAGGGCGTCCAGCCGCACTTGCTGTGCATCTCCCTGCCCTTTATCACAGTGATTTCCCGGGGATCGATCACCAGCATGTCGGCGTCCCTTCCTTCAGCTATCTCGCCCTTGTTCAATCCGAACGTCCGGGCCGGAGTGCAACAGGCGGACCGGAGCAGAACGTCCAGGGAAAGGAAGCCTTTCTTCACCAGTGCCAGCATCATGGGGAAGCCCGTCTCCACGCCGGGAAGTCCGGAGGGCGCCTCGCCGAAGCCTCGCTCCTTTTCCTCGTAGGCATGAGGAGCGTGGTCGGTAGCCAGCATCGGCACCTCGCCCTGACAGAAAGATTGGAAGAGCGCTTCCCGGTCGGCCTTGCGCCTGAGCGGGGGATTGACCTTCCCCCAGGCCCTCAGGTCCATGCTCGAGTCCAGCAGCATGTGGTGCGGGGTGACCTCGAAGGTCATTCCGCTCCCCTTCAGCGATGACAATGATTCCAGGCAGCTCACGTGGCACACGTTGATCCGGGCCCGGTCCTGATATTTTTTAAGCCTCTCGATGGCCGCCAGCTCCGCCTGGCGGGGGCGGCATTCCTCGTGATCGCGCAGGGAGCGTTCCTCGCGGCGCAACAGCATGGCGTCCTCCTCGGCGTGCACGCTCACCGGCCGGCCGGCCTTGCCGACGGCGTCAATTCCCCTGGCCAGGTCCTTTTCCTCCCTCAGAAGCACGCTCTGCGTCGAGGACCCCATGAATATCTTGTAACCAACGCATTTGCCCAACGACGCCACGTCGGTGCCGGGGGCGATGCCCGCGAACAGCCCGTAATCGATCCAGGAGCGGCCGGAGACCGCCTCCCGCTTCTCCTTCAGCGCGGAAGCATCGATGACCGGCGGAACGGTGTTCGGCATGTCCAGAACGCAGGTCACCCCTCCGTGCAAAGCGGAGAGCGAACCGGAGGAGAAGTCCTCCTTACCAGTTAGGCCAGGGTCTCGGAAATGAACATGCGGGTCGACAGCCCCCGGAAGTATCAGGCGGTCGCCGAATTCGTAGTGCTCGTCCCCTCTGAGCGCCTTCCTCACGCTGACGATGCGCCCCTCCTCCATTCCCACGCAGGCCTTCTGCAGCCTTCCCTGGAAGAACAGCCTTCCCTCTACGACGTCCATGCCATCACTGGGTACGTCCCCGGAGTATTTGACCGTATGGCGACTCCTCGTGGAATATCTCGGCTTGGAAGGTGAATATCTTGGTCCTCCGGTCGAGCCACATGTCCGGGGTCAGCCCGGCCTTCATGCAGGCCTGCTCCAGGAAGGTGGTGGCGTCCCACTCCCATTCCACCGGGACCTGCGGTAAGAGCAAGCCCCGGAACATCCCCTGCTCCATGATCAGACCGTCCCGACCGATGACTATGGCCTTGGGAGCGCCCTTCCGGTCGGTGAGCTTGAGCTCCTCGGGCGGGGTCAGCACGCTGACCTCCACCGTCACCTGGTCCAGTTCCTCCGGCCGCAGTGGCGGGAAGCGGGGATCGTGGCAGGCCCCCTGCGCCGCCCTCAATATCGCCTCGGCCAACGGGAACACCGGTTCGGGATACCCAATGCAGCCGCGCAGCTCGTCGCCCGGGAAGGTCTTCAGGGTGACGAAGGCCCCGCTGTTCTTCCTGAAGCTGTCCGGAACGTCGAAACGGTCGATGTCCAGGTCCCTGGTCTCCGCGTCGATGGCCCTGCGGGCCAGCTTTACCGCCATCGCTCCTTCCTGGTCCTTCATACCCGACCCCGGTGAATGTTGACCTGAGCCTTAATAAAACTGTGGATTTTCCCTCCGCCCTGGAATTCCGATCCAAGGATTTCTGGCGGCAAAGATATCTATTGCCCAAGGGAATATGATAAGCATGCAGGCCAAGGAGGTAAGGGAGATACTGGTCCGGGAGGTGATGTCCAGCCGACCCCGCACCGGAAGGCCGGACATGACCGTGAAGGAGGCAGCGGCCCTGATGCTCCGGGAGAGCGTGGGCAGCCTGATCATACTGGAGGATGGAGAGCCGGTCGGGATATTGACCGAGAGGGACCTCCTCTACAAGGTGGTCGCCGTTGGTAAGGTGCCATCCAGGACCAAGGTGGAGAAGGTCATGTCCTCGCCGGTGATCACCATCTCTCCGGGTTCCAACATGTCCATAGCCGCGAAGCGCATGTCCGACCTGCACCTTAGGCGGCTGCCGGTGGTGGAGGACGGCAAGCTGATAGGGATGCTCACCGAGAAGGACATCCTCAAGCTGTCCCCGTCGCTGATCGAGCTGACCAGGGAGTGGGCGAAGATCGGCGGAAAAGTGGGCGCCAAGACCAACAACTTCGGGAACCTGGCCGGATACTGCGAGAGCTGCGACGCCTACTCCATAGACCTTAGGCTGGAGAACGGTTCCCTGCTCTGCCCAGACTGCCGCGAGGAATAGGTCAATCGAGGTCGATCTTGCGCAGGCGGGGGGCGGGGGCCTCCTTCTTCCTGTCGATCTCCTTAAGCTGGGAGTCGATGAATGAACGGAACAGCAGCAGCGTTTCCTTGCGGATGTTGTTGTAGTGCTCCTTGACCTCCGGGGCCATGACGTTGTGCGGCATCAGGGTGTCCATGGCGGCCAGGAACTCCGTGCCAGACCTCATTAGATGGACCACGGTGTCCTGGGGCAGCGGCCCGCCCTTGAAGGGCTGGGACGGCCCTTCCTGCCTTTCCTCGGAACCTACCTT
>JAKPZB010000119.1 GCA_029560215.1 Methanobacteriota archaeon
AGGCCGATGATGACGCTGAAGGCTATGGCGCCCACGGCCCTGGCTATACCGAGTTCGATACCCAGGATCCGGGCGGTGAGAATGATGGCAAGCACATTGATGGCCGGCCCGGAGTAGAGGAACGCCACCGCCGGCCCGAGGCCGGCGCCCATGCGGTAGATGCCCGCGAAGAGCGGCAGGATGGTGCAGGAACACACGGCCAGGATGGTGCCTGACACCGATGCCACGCCGTAGGCCAGGACCTTTTTCGCGTCGGCTCCCAGGTACTTCATGACCGTGTTCTGGGACAGGAACACACCGATGGCCCCTGCAATGAAGAAGGCGGGGAGCAGGCACAGGATGACGTGCTCCTGCGCATAGGACCTGGCCAGGTAGAGGCCCTCGAGGACAGCATTGTCGAAACGGGGTAGACCCACCGGGAGATAGAAGAGGACAAGGAATGCCCCTGCCAGACCGGCGAGCCATTTCCATTCGTCATTCCAGTTCATGTGAAGACCTTCTTTCCCGGTGTATGAATCATTGCCGCATGCAGCGAGATGACTTCATGTGCTCGTCCGCGATGGCGCACACGGCCTCCTCGACGCAGGCGAGCATCGGTATGAGGCATGGCATGGAATTCGAATAATACACATGGAGCCCTTCCTTCCTCGTGGACACGAGGCCCGCGGCCCTGAGCACGGCCAGGTGACGGGAGGTGTTGGCCTCCTTCTCACCCGTGATGACGACCAGCTCTCCTGCCGTCTTCTCGCCATCGGCCAGGGCCTCGAACACCCGGATCCTCACCGGGTGCGCCAGGGCCTTGAGGATATCAGCCTTCTTCCGGGCAGCGTCCATGTCCTGACGCATGATCTTCACCTTTTCAGCCATGATGGACAGCTCCAGCATGGTTACTATTTTACTATTTTGTAATATACTTGATCATTCATGTCAAGGGTACCCAGCGCTCAAATCCCTTTACCGGTCGAACCGCTTCTCCTGTGGATGTGTGCTTTCGATATGGATCCCTTCCTGAGGTCCAGAGACATCGTCGACCGGCGCCATCCGACGGTCACGGCGCAGGTCCCCCATCCCGTTCTTCGCACACGGCCTTCCCGCTGCCTGTCCTCCCCCGCGTGGACAAGTGCTGCTTATCAATCCACGCCCGGCTGGGCAGGTGGCTGGGATGATACGTT
>JAKPZB010000125.1 GCA_029560215.1 Methanobacteriota archaeon
CATTTCGCTCGTTCGGGAATGGAACTCCCTCCATAACAAAGTATCTTAGTGGAGAAAAATGAAAAATTAGGAAAAGGTTTAAAACTAAGAGGTTTGGGTCCCGTTACTTCCGGCGCCTCATGACCACTACTGCGGCCACGATGAGTAGGATGATGACCAGTACTCCGACCACCGCTAGGATGGCGCCCATGTCGCTTTCCTCCTCGCCCTCGATGGTGAGGTCCTGATAGGACTGATCGAGCACCACCTTGGTGCTCTTCTCACCGGACTCGAAGTCAGCGATTATGGTGTACGGGTTGAATCCATCGTCCTTGCCCTCGGAGGTGTAAGAGTACTGCGTCAGCAGTATCTTGACCTTGCCGTCAGCATCGGTGGTGCCGTTGAAGACGATCTCGCCCTTGGCGTTCTTTATTACCACCGATATGTTGGCGGCCGCGTCGCCCTTGTCAAGGAAGGTTATGGTCAGCCAGGTGCCCTCGTTGAGGCTGTGGGAGTCCACTACCTTGGCCTTGCTGTAGTTGGTGGCGATGTTGTAGACGTCGGAACCGCCGAACACGAAGTAGTCGAAGTCGCCCGCCAGGAGCGTGGCGCCCTCCACCCAGGCCTCGGAACTCTCGAACACCAGGGCATCATCCAGCACCTCGATGGTGGATCCGTCCACCCACACCTGGGAGCGGGCCGCGTACAGACCGTTCAGGGTGTAGAGGTTCAGCGAGTAGTTGTACATCTGGCCTTCGTTGGCGTGCGGAACGGTCAGTACGATCGTCCTCACGTCGTCGGCGAAGTGTATCTCGCTGTCCACCGCGTACAGGGCGTAGTTCACCAGACCGTACACGTTGCCGCTGGTGCGCACCGTGGAACCCTCGGACCAGATACCGTTGTGGGCCTTGACCCAAGATCCCATGTCGGACCAGCTGGAGTCAAGGATGGCATCCATGGCCGCCTGCGGGTCTTCGGTGGCTACCTCAGTGCTCTCGGAACCCAGGTTCACGAAGTGCCCGAGGATGGGCGCGTAGTTGGCTATCACCTGGAATATGTTGGTGTAGCCGATCTCGTTGTCCTCCACCCTCACGTCGCTGTTGCGCAGAAGCACCTCCACCTTGTTCAGGAGGAAGATGTTGTCGTGTATGGCGCCAGTGCAGCTCTCGGCCAGCAGCCCGGCCATGGAGTTGGCGACTATGAGGTTGTCATAGATGCCGCCCATGTCCATTCCGTTGGCGTAGATGCCCACCCCGTACAGGGCGATGATGTTGCTGACGATGCTCGGGGAAGCCCCGTTCACGACCACTATGCCGTATTCGCCTTCGTAACCTACGAAGAGGTTGTCAGCGATGACCGGCGCGCAGCCGTCTATCAGCATTTCGCTCCAGTAGAAGGTGCTGGTCCTGATCTCTGCCTCCGCGGTCGGTCCGAGGTTGACGTCGGTCTCGTCGAACACGCTCAGGGTGGCCCAGAAGGTGCCGGCCACGTCTATGAAGTCGATTTCATCCACGTAGACGTCGCTCAGGGAGAGCAGGCCGCCCTCTTCGACGGTAATTCCTCCCCAGACATCCAGCCACGTGTCCTCAACGACCATGCTTCCACCCGCCAGGACGAATATCGGCCCGGTGAAGTAGATGCCGCTGCGAGATGACTGGCACTGGGCGTCAACGTACCACACGACCTCCATGTACAGGTACGAGTAGATCTCGGTCCCGTACTCGTTGTCGATGAAGACGTTGTTCCACAGGACCATCCGGTGCACCTCATCGTACAGGTAGATGCCATAGTAGTTGGCCACAAATGTGTTGTTGCCGACCACCAGGTCCTCCACGTAGGAGGATATGTACAGGCCGTTGTAGCATCCGGTTATGGTGTTGGCCTCGATCCATATGAACGAGGCGTAATAGACGTATATTCCGGACTCGTACGCATCGGATATCTCGTTGCCCTCGATGGTTATGTTCCACGCATCGTCAATGTCCACGCCGTAGTCAGCGCCGCTTATCACGTTGTTGCTGATCAGGACATTGGGTACGTAGTAGATCTCGATACCATAGCTGCTCCAGGGCAGGAACGGGTTCTCCAGGGCGATGATGGTGTTGTCCACTATCACGCCGTCAGCGTCCTCCTCGTCATCATACTCGTAGATGTACATGCCCGTAGCGCCGAACTGGATCAGGTTGCCCTGGACCAGCCAGTGATGCAGGTAGTCCACGTACACGCCAATCTCGGCGGTGATGGTGTTGCCGACCATCTCACCTTCGGCCTCGTACCAGTATATGCCGTAGTTCTCGAAGCCGATTCCGCACTCGATGATGTTGTTGCGCACTACCATGCTATCATCGAGATACATGCCCTCGTAGGAGTTGTTGACGTAGTTGTTCTCCACCACTATGTCGTTGACATAAGCGTAGAATATCTCGTCCTCGGCGGGCACGTAGTCCTCCGGAACATCGAAGTAGAGGGTACCGTAGATCTCCATACCGTATTCGGCGCCGCTCACGGTGTTGCCGCTAACGGAGGCCACGAAGGTGTGGTTGCCGATCATCTCGTCCCAGTACACCCAGTTGTTATAGTCGCAACTGTCCAGGTATATGCCGACCCAGTTGTCGTCGCCTTCCACCAGGGATATGACGTTGTTATCGATGTTCACCGACACGTCTATCTCATATGTGCCTGAGGCATGCGGGTCCTCATCAAACCCGTAGTAGATACCGGCCTCCTTGATGTTCAGCAGAGTGTTGCCGGAGAGGTCCCAGACGACAGTGTAGTCTAGAGAGGCCAGACCATGGTCTATGTCCGATTCGTCGTAGACCTCAATGCCGTACCTGAAGCCGCTGTCGACATAGTTGCCGGTCACGGACCAGGTCATGTCGATGAGGGCTCCGCAGGGGACGGCGATGTAGTCGTTGGATTCGACATCCACCTCATTATAGATCTCTATGGCTGCCGGCGGGCGCGGGCCAGGACCGTCGTTCTCCCAGGTTACCAGGAGCGTGTTGTCCTCGACCGCCACATCCACATCCACCCATATCCAGGAGTTCTGCTGAGCTCCCGCATAGTGGTACAGGTAGATTCCGCTCAGGTCTCCATCGATCTGGGTGATGTCGTTGCCACTGATGGACAGCGAGCCAGTCACCCAAAGGTTGGAGGCCGCGGCGATGGCCGGGGTCCCGGTCTCGATCCATGCCCAGTACTCGATATCTACATAGATCATCTCGTACTCGAAGTTCATGTTGTACGGGCAGGTCACCACGTTGTCGTCCACGGTGTACAGATAGTCCAGCACGAAGTTGGCGACCGCCGTCTCGTTCTCCGGAGGCCAATAGTTGATACCAAACCACGGTCCGGCGTACATGTACGCCTCGATGGCGTAGCTGACGTTCAACAGCTGGTTTCCGTCAATGTGGCTGGTGAGCGCTACGTTCCAGTCCCCGATCACATTGTCCTGGTAGAACCACATATCGGAGTAGACACCCATATAGGCGCCTTCCACCAGATTGCCGGAGATAGACACGAAGGCGTTGATGTCGGCATTGCCGGACTGGTCGTAGTTCATTCCCTGGTAGCTGTCCACGCTGACGTACACGGATATAGCGTAGATGCTCTGAGTACCATCGTTGATCTCGTTGTCCTCGATGGTGATGCTCACGTCATCGGCCACGTTGCCGACGCCCGTGTACATCTCGGACCAGACGTAGATACCGTCATCCCAGGTGCAGTTCACCAGGTTGTCGCTGATCTCGATGTTCGCGTTCCTGATGGTGTCGCCATAGTAGTTGTAGATGGTGTTGCCTATGTCGATACCCCACGGACCTGGGGACTCGATGTGGTTGCCGGTGACCGTCGCGGTCTGGGTCAGGGTGGTGCTGTTCTCATGAATGCCGTAGTCCTCGATGTAGACGCCGGAGCCCAGCGCGGAGCTGACCGGGTAATCCGTGTCGAACGGCCAGGAGCCCATGTAGTTCTCCTGGACCATGACGTTGTTGATCATGGTCTGCTCGACGTTCACGGTCCAGTCCACGTCGTCATATAGGTACAAGTCAATCCAGCAGACCAATCCGTACGCGTCGGTCAGGACGTTGTTCTGGAAGTTCACGGTGACGTCCAGAGTGTCGTTCCCGGTGCGGCCGGTGCTGTCGTACACCTCGATGACGGAATAGAGCACATATCCGACCTTGTTGAACACGGAGTCGGACATGTCCACGCTCTTTGCGCCACCATGGGTGCTGGACATGTACAAGTAGATGGCCAGGCCCCAGATCCTCTCGAAGGAGTTGTCGGCCATGGTCACGTCGGACTCGCCGTTGTGGTTGTAGATGTTCAGAGCGGCGTACTCATAGCCGACGATCTTGCTGAACTCGTTTCCGGTCACCTCTAGGTCAAGTCCGCCATCCAGGGACATAATGGCGATGCCGCCGTTGAAGTAGCTGGTCACGGTGTTGTTGGTGATGACCGCGCTGATGTTGCCCTCGTCCATGGTCAGCAGCGCGCCCATACCGTAGGATATGGGCAGCGGGGTGAACAGGAAGGCCATCCAGTCGGCCTCCCACTTGGGCATGTCGTAAAGGCTCCCTATGTCGTAGCTGGTGGGGCCGCTATCGGTCCTCAGTCCGAACTCCACGTCGTAGGAGTAGGAGTCCATGTCCGCGTAGTTGAACTGGATGGTGCCATCGGCGAACAGCACGACCTGGAAGACCAGGCTGAGGCCGAACCAGGAGTACTCTTCAGAGGCGTACCAGTGGAACATCACGGACATTCCGTCCTCGGCCACCTTGTAGCCGAAGAACTGCTCATAGTTGTAGATGAGGTTGGTGTAGCCAACCGGCAGGATCTCCTCGCCCGGGGCGAAGCCTAAGGATCCATCCTCGTCCAGATAGACCTGGGTATACTCGACTCCATCATAGTTGAAGGCGAAGGGCAGTTCGATCCACCGCCCGCCGCCGGTCCAGGCGTCCACGCCCATGGTCCAGTAGTTCCTACCGATCAGCTGGAAGGCGTTCTCCACTTCCTCTACCATATAGACGGTGATGTCCGCTCCGGAGCTTCCGTCGAAGATCGAGTCGGTTATCTCCACGTCCATCTCGCCGTACAGGGAGTCGAACCAGTAGCCGATGCCGCTGTGGCCGAGGAACTCGGAGCCGGTTATCACGGCCGTTCCGCCGTTGACCGAGGTCGCGTATATACCATATACACCGTCCTCGAACACCGAGCCGGTGACCGCCAGGTCTATGACGCTCAGGTCATCGGGCAGCAGGCAGCTCACCTCAACCTGCACGCCGAAGAACTCGGTCTGCAGGTGGGAGTCGGTGATGATCAGGTCCAGGCTTCCGTCGTTCAGGTACAGGAACATGCCCGCGCCCAGGTTCTCGCCCGTCACGTTGTTCAGGGCGATGGCGAGCACGCGGCCGGTGCTGGTGGCGCTCCGTACCTCGAAGTGCAGGGCGGTACCGGTCATGTTGACGAAGTTCGCGTCATCCATGGCCGCTACGACCAGCTCCTCGGAGTAGGTGCGTATTCCGTTCTCAGCGTCGGACAGGGTGGAGTTCACCACGTTCAGGGTGATGAAACCGTTGTCCAGGGCGTTGGAGTTGACGAAGAGGTCCAGGACGGTCCCGTATCCGGAGCAGTCCATCATGGAGTCGATTATGTTGACCTCTATGTTCCCGATGCCCAGGAAGACGCTGATGCCGCCTCCGTTGGTCATCACGAACTGCTCGAAGTTCATGACGACATCGCCTAGGTCAGCCTCTAGGATCAAAGACTGACCGAAGATGTTGGTGAAGGTGTTGGTGCCTAACAGGCTGAAGTCTGGGTCCAGTATGTTGGTTACGAAGACCAGACCAGTGGTGGTGTTGCTGAAGGAGGAGTTCACCACGACTATGTTCATCGTGGCGTTCTGCCCGAGGTCCAGGGCCTCGAAGTAACCGATGGTCCCGGTGTCATTGGTGACCGCGGAATCGATGGTCAGGTCCAGGTCGTTGTGTACCAGGACATAGAACACGGTGCCGAAGCCTTCCGCGGTCACGTGATCGAAGACCACGGTGGTCAGAGCGCCTTCCTCCATCGCGATGATGTCGAAGGCGGTACTGGGCTGCAGCGCGGTCATGGTGTACAGGCCAGACGCGAAGGTGTTGGTCACGCTGACGGTCCCGATAAGGTCCGCCTGTAGCATGACCGCCATCTCGGTGTTCTCGAACGAACAGTCGGCGATGGTCGCGTCAATGGTCCCGGTTCCATAGTAGTCTGTGGCCATCATCCCCACTACCGCCATGGTGTTGTTGCTCACCACATTGGTGATGCTGGCGGAGATGCTGCCATTTACCGCGAATCCGACCATACCGACCATGACGTTCTCGATGGTGACATTGTCAACCATGAACACCATATCGCCTGAAAATGCGATGACTGCGATACCGGCCGGGATCATCGGGGCAGTCGGAGCCTCGAGAACGCTCTCGATCGAGGTCGAGACTCCAACTAGGTTGCTCAGTGTGGAATCCATGACGGATACCACACCGACCATGTCCGCCATCACCAAGATGCCGTTATCGGTGGAGTTGAACCAGGAACCGCTTATGGTAAGGTCAACCGTCCCGGTGCCGAAGTAGTCTTCAGCTCCAAGGAAGGCTAAGAAGATGGTGTCGTTGGTTATCAATCCAGACAGTGTAGCGTCGATGCTGCCATTGTAGGCGTAGACTTCCAGAACTCCAAATACGCCATCGAAGGACGAGTCCTGAAGGATGACGGTGCTCTCACCCAGGTAGCCCTCGAGATAGACGACCGCTCCCTCGTTGTTCATGTCCGAGAACACCGAGTTCATTATTTGGACGTTGGTCGCCCCAAGGTCGGCGTAAGCCTCTATTCCATAATCGAAGTTGGTGGCCGTCAGACCGTCGATGGTGATGTCGACGCTGCCGTTCCGGTTGTCGGCGAATATCAGTTCGAAGAAGTTGGACGCTGAGACGTTGTCCAGTCCAATGCTCAGAACGTTGCTGTCCAGGAAGTCGTTGGCTATTAGCACCGTTCCGTCTATGTTTTCGAAGACGGAGTCGACGATGCTGACATCGGCGACCTCCCACGCGTCAACGTAGAACACGTCGTAGGTGTTGTTGAACGCCGAGTTGGTAACGAGCATATTGAGCGCGGCTGTGTTATCGAAATTGTTAACGGAGACGTATATGACGTCCTCTCCGTCACATCCTTCTACCTCGACCCCGTCAAGGGTCAGTAGCAGGCTGCCGTTGTAATTGTAGTAGTACAGGAACCCCCACCACATGTTGGTGGCGGTGATGTCGGTCAGGGTTACGACGCGGTCGGTCTCGTACAAGGAATCGGTCGAGACGGCATAGGCATAACCTGTATCGTTCACCCACAAGTTGGAGACAGATATAGTGACGTTGTAAGCCTCAACCGCATAATATGCGTGGTGCACTTCCGCGTAGCTCAAGGACCCTGAGGATCCGCTGGTGAAATACAGACCGTACCAATAGGGCACGGCCGATCGATTGCACGTGAACACTGCAGGGTTGCTCTCATTTCCCGCGATGATCAGTTCGCTGCCCGCGTCAACATAGATCCAGTAAATTCCTTGGGCAACGACCGTGACGTCCGGTTCAACGGTCAGAACCGAATTGTTCGTCACATGGATCGTTGTATTCAGATTATACACATTTCCCGATGTCCAGGTCGTATCGGTCGTGATATCGTCCGTGACCAGAACATCTGCAGCACTGGCATGTCCAGCTCCCAAGAACAGGAGCAGGACCAGAGCGAAGGCCAATATACCGATGTATAGGGCCGCCCTCTTGGCCATGCTGTTAGTCATACTATTAGCTTGTACATTGCTTGGACTGTCCATTAGAATCCCCCTAATAGGCCCCCTCCACCTTACGGGACCCCTGTATAGTTGAAGAATCATATTTGCGTGACATTACTTAAAAGTTATTCGATAAAATCGAACGATACGCAATAGCCATATGACCGAATTGATGGATGTCGTCGTTATTGCCGAACGTTCGGTGCTGTTAACACTGGAAGGAATAAGGGCAAAGTTATTAACAGCGGAGGTAAAATCCGCCCCCGTGCATAAGATCACCCACATCAGCATGGAGACGGACGTTCTCGCCGAGAACAGGCATCTGGCCGAGCACAACCAGCAGAAGCTTCACGGTTCCAGCGTACGCTCGGTGGACGTGATGGGCACCACCGGGGCGGGGAAGACCGCCCTGATCATCAAGCTCTCCAAGATGCTGATGGCCCGCGGGCTGCGCGTCGCCGCCATCGCCGGGGACGTCACCGGCCAGGACGATTACGACCGTTTCGAGGCGGCGGGCGTTAAGGCCTTCAACCTCAACACCGGCAAGGAATGCCATCTGGACGCCAACCTTTTAGATAAGGCGCTGGATGGCATCGACCTCATGGAGATGGATTTCCTGTTCGTGGAGAACGTCGGCAACCTGGTCTGCCCGGCGGACTTCCCGCTGGGGACCGACAAGCGCGTGGTCGTCATATCCGTCACGGAGGGGGACGACATGGTGCGCAAGCACCCCATGATCTTCCAGGGGGCGGATGTCGCCGTGATCAACAAGATGGACCTGGCGGAGTACATGGGCATCGACGTCGCCCGGGTGAAGGCCGATTACCGCAAGCTGTCCGGAGGACGGGAACTGATTCCGGTCAGCGAGCGCACCGGGGAAGGACTGGAAGCCCTGGTGGATGCGCTGCTGGGCTGACCATCAATTCATTTATTAAAGCTCAGCGCCATGCCCGAAGCGCATGAGCGCGAAGGTGCTGGTTGTCGGCGGAGGGGGGCGGGAGCACGCCATCGTCGAGGCTCTGATCAGGGACGGGGCGTCCGTTTACTCGGCGATGAAGAACCGAAATCCGGGGATAGCGCGCTCGGCCAAGGAGTTCAAGCTGGTCAAGGAGACCGATGTGCCCAAGGTCGTCGATCTCGCCATCTCCTGCGGGGCTGAGATCGCGGTTATCGGCCCGGAGGCTCCTCTGGAGGTGGGGCTGGCCGATGAGCTGCTGAAGAGAGGTATCGGATGCGTCGGACCTTCTCAGGCCGCAGCCCGTTTGGAGACCTCCAAGAGGTTCTCCCGCCGTCTGCTCAAGAAGCATTCCATCCCCGGGAACGTGGCCTTCGGCACCTTCCAGGATTACGATTCGGCGAAGCTGTTCGTCAACGACTTTCCAGGCGAGCTGGTGGTGAAGCCGGAAGGGCTCACCGGCGGCAAGGGGGTGAAGGTCGAAGGCGAGCACCTCGAGGGGAAGGAAGGGGTGCTCGCGTACGTGAAAGAGGTCCTGGACCACAAGATCGGCGGCGGAGGAGTGGTCCTCGAGGAACGCCTGGTCGGAGAGGAGTTCACCCTGCAGGCCTTCTGCGACGGGCGGAACGTCCGGGGAATGCCCCTGGTACAGGACCACAAGCGGGCGTACGACGGGGACGTCGGCCCGAACACCGGCGGCATGGGCTCATACACTGACGCGGACCACCTCCTGCCGTTCGTCACCGAGGAGGAGCGCCAGAAGGCCCTGGAGATAATGCGGCGCACCGTGCAGGCCATGCGGGACGACGGCTCGCCGTATCGCGGCGTGCTATACGGGCAGTTCATGCTCACCAGGGACGGACCGAAGGTCATCGAGTTCAACGCCCGCTTCGGAGATCCCGAGGCTATGAACGTTCTGACGTTATTGGAGAGCGGCTTCCTGGACGTATGCCAGGGAGTTGCCGATGGCAAGCTGTCCAGCGACGTCCCGTTCCTCCGGAAGGCCACGGTGTGTAAGTACGTGGTGCCCGCCGGCTACGGCACGGAATCGAAGGCCGGAAGGCCGGTGATGGTGAACGAGAAGGAGCTGGCGGCGGCCGGGGCCCGCCTGTACTACGCCGCGGTGGACGAGAAGGACGGCGTGGTGCTGACGACCTCCTCGCGCACCCTGGGCGTGGTGGGGATGGCCGACAGCATCGAGGAGGCGGAAGCCATCTGCGAGGCCGGCCTGGTGCACGTTCGAGGAGATATCTTCGTACGCCATGACATCGGAAAGAGGGAGCTGGTCCGCAAGCGGGTCGACCACATGCGCCAGGTCCGGGGCTGAGCAAGCTTTTCATATCCCCCGGCAATCTACCCTCATGCAGAACCTGGAGGACATCGCCCAGCGGATACAGGACTCCTTGGAGGAGAAGGATACCGTCAGGGAGATCGCCATCAAGTCCTCCCGCGCCCTGATCAGAATGTCGAGCGGAGTGGTCCACGGGATGCACAAAGGCATCGACGGGGAGGCGGCACTGGCCGAGGCCATCGACGAGGCGCACAAGCTGAAGAGCGTGCTGGCGGAGCATGTGGAGATATGGCACTCGGGCATCGTACAGGACGCCCTGGTCGAAGTGGCCGAGGCGGCTATCTTGAACGCCCTGGTCAAGGGGCAGGAGCTGCCGGACCCGGAGCACCTGGGAATGCCTGGCACCGCCTACCTTTTGGGAATAGCGGACACCATCGGCGAACTGAGACGGTTCTCCCTGGAATCCCTGAGGAGGGGCGACATCGCCTCGGCCGAGAGGTATCTCGACCTCATGGAGGAGCTGTTCCTGGTCATCATGCGCTTCGACTATCCCGACGCCATAATTTCCATCAGGCGCAAGCAGGACATCGCCCGCTCGGTCCTGGAGAAGACGAGAGGAGACGTGTCCCTGGCGGTAATGAGCGAGAGGCTGCACGGCCGGATGGGCGACCTGGAGAAAAGGTTGTAGGGAAAGGGTTTTCAGCGCTTCCTCTTGCCTTTGGCCGGGCGTCTCCATACGAAGAATATGGTGATGCCTAGCGCGGCCACCAGCACCCACATCAAGGTGTTGACCCAATCGTAGCCGGGCATCCTGTAGTAGATGGTGGTCTCGTACATCGAGGACCCGCCCTCGAAGGTGACGATATCGTTGTTGGGGTCCAGGACCATGCGCACCTTGTGCTCGCCCGGTTCAAGGCCCAGGGCGGTCCAGTTGTAGCGGAACTGGTAGGACTCCCCGGCCGCCAGGTCGATGGTGGCGCGGTGGAACTCCACCCACTCCCCGCCCTGGTAGACCTGCAGGGATATCGGCACGCCCACCGCGTCCACCTCGCCGGTGTTCGTCACGGTGGTCTGCAGCACTATGGGATCGACCACCTTGACCTGGAAGGAGATGTTTGCCTTCATCGTCTGGCTGAAGCCCGCGGACTTGCACTCGATGCTGATGGTCATGGTCTGGGGCTCGGCCGGCGCGGTCAGGTTGATGTAGAACGTGCCGCGCGTGGTCGGCTCTACCGTCCCGGGTACGAAGAACGAACCGTAGGTGTTCCCGGACCCGGTCATGGTGGCCTTGTAGGAGTAGTTGCCCACCCCCGCTTCGGCCGGCCCGCCGAACATGGTCAGGGTGTACATGGTCACGGTGCTGGTGGCCACTACCTGGGGCCCGTCGATCTCCGCGTACAGCGGATCGTAGGTCTCCGCCTGGGCGGAGGGCATCGCGCTCAGCAGCACGATGGCCACGAGCAGGAGCATCAACGCTTTCTTCGTGAGAACACCCCCTTCTGTATACTGAGGACGATGAGCACCGACATCAGGGCCAGGGTCACCCCCAGCAGGATGACCGAGCTCTGACCGAGCCTGGGCGCGCTGTCATCGACGTTCACTCCGGTGACGGAGAGGCCGCTCACATCGAGCCCGACCAGGTCCGGCTGGGCGTCAAGCGAGGCTCGCACCGACTGGTCGGCGGCGGAGACCGCCACCAGCTGCACGGTGACCGTGGGGCTCGGGTTGGCCCTCAGCGGGACCATGGAGATTTCGACCTCCGAGCTCTTGAGGGCCGACACGGTCACGGACATGGAATCGGCCAGAACGGTCTTGTTGACCAGCTTGACCTCCCAGCCCAGGTCCCGCAGGGCCTGCTGGTTCCCGATGGTTAAGGTGTATGTATCGTCCACGTTGCCGGGGTTGCTGACCTTGACCGTGTGAATATAGTCGGCCCCGTCCGTGGAGTCGCCTCCCTGGTACTCCAGGCTGACCGCCCGGGATGGCGCGATCGCCGCGTCAAGGCTCACCGAGACGGCGGCCGAGGAGTTGGTGATGGAGGCCGCGCGCACGATCACGGCGGTGTGCTTGACCAGCATCGTCGAGGAGGGGGTGAGCTGGACGGTCACTATCTGACTGTTGGAGATACCGTATCCGAGCGAGACCTCGGTCTGGGAGAACACCACGGTCCAGCCGGAGGCTGATGCGGTCAAACGGAAGGTGTCCTGAACGTTTCCATCGTTAACGATGCGGATGGTGTAGGTGGCGGTCTCGCCGGTGTTCAAGGTCACCTTCTGCGCGGTGTCCCAGGTAAGCGAGACGTCCTGCTCGGTCAGCCTCTGCATGTAGATCCCCTTGGTGGTGGCGTCGCTCAGCGAAACGGTGGCGGTGGTCCGGTAATCCACGTCCAGCCCGTTCTCCGATCGCACGGTCTCGGCGCTGATGGAGTAGCTGCCGCCAGGCAGGTAAATCTCGTAATCCCCGTTGGTGGAGCTGGTGAGGCTGATGGCCCCGTTCCCGCTCACGCTGATCTCCGCCCTCACCCCTTCATCGTTGGCGAAGGTTATGCCGGAGAGCCGGAAGGCCTCGACCATGGCGATGTCGTAAGTTACGGCGTCCAGGTCGGTCAGGGCGAGCTTGCCGAGGTGGGCCCGGGAGCCGTCCTGGCTTACCGCGTACACCGTGTAGTCGCCCGGAGACAGGCCCACGGAATAACTGGCGGTGGCGTTTATGGCGAGGTCCGCCGCGGTGGCGGAAGTGGCCTGGAACTCGATCCGGGCGGCGGCCGGCGAACCGTTATCCAGCACGTCCCCGCTCACCGTGGCGTTCTCATACGACATGGTGGTGCTTATCGCCAGGTTCCGGCGGGAGGAGGACATCGAGAAGTCCAGCTCCCCGACGTACCGGACGTACCTCTGCTGGGAGGCTATGGTGACGACGGTGGAATGGTCCACCGACGCCGTGTACGAACCGGCCGGCAGATAGACGTTGGCGATGCCCGTGTCGGGAGTGGTGACGTTGTAATACGCCCCCGCTCCCTCGATGGATATGGCGATGCTCTGGGACCGGGTGCCGGTCATGGTCGCCTGAATGGTTGCCATGTTGGCGGCGTTGGCCGCGATGTCATAGGACATCGGCCCGCCGACGTCCACCCTGACCAGAGTGGCGTAGTTCAGGGTGCCGTTGGCCACGGTGGCGTAGAGGGAGTAGGAGCCCGCCCGCAGATACACCGAATAGGTCTGGCTGGCGGATATGGTCGTCTTGTCCGTTCCATCGAAGACCAGGGTGGCGGAGCCGCTCGGGCTCACCGCGCCGCTGACCAGCAGCCTCTGGACCACCTCTATCTGAGGGGCCGCGGGGTCACTGCCCACCAGGACCTCCAGGTCCAGGTCGCTCAGCGACTGGTAGCGCACCGAAGCGTCGCCGGTGGTGACGTTCTGGTCCACGAAGACGACGTACGATCCCGGATAAAGGTCGATGCTGAAGCTGCCGTCGGCGTTGGTCAGGGCGCTGCCGTTCGCGGCCGGGCCGCTGACCGCCTGGAACCTGACCGTGATGCCGGCCAGGGCCTCGGAGATGCTTCCGACGACGGTCCTCTCCAGGGCGATCATCTCCAGATCGGAGGCGGCGCTCTGGTCTATGGACGGATAGGTCCTCACGACGCTCTCGTAGCCATCCTTGTCCGCGGTCAGGGTATAGGTCTTTCCGGACGGCAGCACGAAGGAGTACTGTCCGGTGGAACCGGTGCCCAGATCGACCGCCCGTCCGTCCTGGTCGGTCACGGTGATCACGACGTTGTTCAGCCCCTCGGCGGCGGATGCCGCGTTGTTGCCGTCGGCGTCGTACCAAACCATTCCGCTGATCTTTACAGATGATGCCAGCTGGAAGGTGGTGGATGTCGAGGAGGCGATGCTGACGTCGCCCCAGTAGGCCCGGGCGCCGTCGTTGATGTAGGCGAAGTACAGACCCGCGGGCAGCACGGCCCGGAACTTGCCCAGGGAGTTGGTTATGGCCTTGAGGGTGGCTCCTGCCTCGCGGTCCTGCAGGACCACCTGGGCGCCGGGAACGGCGCTGGTGGAGTATTGAACTGTGCCTGACAGCACCAGTCCATCCTGCAGTACCAGGTCGATGATGGCGCTGTCGGTGGCGGTGACCTTCTCCAGGAACACCGCCTCCTGTCCGTTGATGGTCGCGGTGGCGTACAGGGAGACGTCGCCCTTGGGGACCACGACCGAGTACCTTCCGCGGGAGTCGCTCTGCACCCAGACGTCGACCATATCGCCGGAGAGCCCTATCATGGCGTTGCTGACGGCCTGCCCGTCATAACTGACCAGCCCGCTCAGGCGCATGGAGTTGTAGAGGACCAGGTCCTGAACGAGGGAATCGCCCGCCTCCAGCGTGATGTCCGCGCTCTGCAGGGCGGTGCCGTCGGGGGTCCGTATGGTGTAGTTCCCCGGAAGCAGCCCATCGAAGGCGAATGCGCCGGTGGAATCGGTGGCCGTCTCGATGACCAGGCCGCTGGTCCGGTCCAGCAGGGATATCGCGACCTGGGAGGCGGCGGTGCCGTCGGCCAGGGTGGCGTTGCCGCTCATGGTGGCCGGCTCCACGAAGAGGTCCTTGGAGACCGGGGAGCCGATCTTGATCTGCACGTTGGCGGTGCCGAACACATGGCCCTGGTACTCCACCCTGACGATCCCGTTCATCGGGCTGATGCCGGCGATCTCATAGCCGTCGGCCGTGGAGACCGCCTCGGCCTGGAAGCCGTTGGTGGCGTTCTCGAAGATCACCGTCGCTCCGACCAGCTTCTCGTCCGCGGTGGCGGAGTACTTACCGTTGCCGTCGTTGTCAAGGTAGACCTGCCCGACCAGCGAACCGGCGGACACTACCACGTCCAGGTCGATCAGGTAATCGAGCTGGTCGTCCTTGTCCACATCGGCCTCCACCCGCATGGCCTGGTCATAGGTTATGTCCAGGCTCTCGGTGTGCAGCTGGGTGCCGTAGAGCATGCGGGAGTCCAGGTCCCCGTAGGAATAGACCAGGGTGACCTTGCCGAAGGGGACGATGACGCTGTACCGTCCCTCGGCATCGGTCTTGACCACCTGGTGGGGTATGCCGTACTCATCGAGCACGGTGACCCATATCCCGGACATGGGCCTTCCGGCGTCGGTGACCGCGGTTCCCTCGACGATCGCTCCATCGTAGTACTGCAGGAAGGTCACCCCGGAGTACAGGCTGGAGGAGGATAGGTCGACCGTGC
Organism: Methanobacteriota archaeon; assembly: GCA_029560215.1. Classification (GTDB taxonomy): domain Archaea; phylum Thermoplasmatota; class Thermoplasmata; order Methanomassiliicoccales; family UBA472; genus UBA472. The sequence goes on from JAKPZB010000125.1 coordinate 15,284, forward strand.
CGATCAGCGTGCCGGCCTGGATGCGGCTGTACATGCTTATCGCCTCGTCGTAGGAGACCGCCCGCCAGGCGTCAGTGTGGTTGGCCACGTCCCCGCTGGGGAAGGGGTTGTAGTACGCCGTGCGGTAGACCAAGCGGAAGTTGCTCATGTTCCAGCCCTGCATGGACGGGACGTCCTGCAGGCTGCCGGATATGCCCGGCAGGCCCTGCGCGGTCTCGCCCACGTCGTTGGGGCCGAGGCCCATGAACGTCCGGTAGAGCATGGTGTCGTAGAAGGCGTCGGTGTACACTATCTCATAGCTGGTGATGTAATCGGAGGCGGTGATCTCGTCCAGGGGGATCTTGTCGCCGTAGATGTCCACCGCGTAGATGGTGTAGTAGTCGTAAGGGATGTTGTTCCCGTCGATACGCTGGTCCGAAAGCTTGGCGGGGGCGTAGAATATGTTATAGGAGGTGGCGGTGAACGGGAACAGCCTGCTGTCCACGGACACGTACCCGATGTCGTTACCGGTTATCTCCCGCACATCGTTGTACAATGAGATCAGCTGGTCCTTGCTTAAGGTGGTCAGGACCTGCCTGGCCGCCACGTACTTGGCGTTCTGGGCGCTCAGTTGGTCGTCCAGCTCCCCGTATATCTGGGGGTTGTTCCGGACCTCGTCCACGTAGTTGGACGGGTTTTTTATGATGTCCCTGAAGCGGACGGTGTCCACTCCGTAATCGGCCATCGCGGCGAGGACGGCGGCGCCATCCGCGCTGTTCGAGTAGATATCGTTCTCCACGCAGCGGACCACGAACAGGGCGATGGCCCCGTCCTCGGTCTGGGTCATGAGTAACGTTCCCGCGAAGTTGTAGCCGTTCTGGAAGTTATCGGCGACCGCCGGGTGGGCCCCTTCCTGGATGGCCTCGAAACCATAGTCCCACCAGGACACAAAGGCTGGCCGGTCTAGGGCGGTGACCGTGGCGGAGTCCTGGGCGGCGAACCATTTCCAGGCCGCGGGCCAGTACTGGTTGGGCAGGGTGAGGCCGTAGCTGAAGGCCCCCAGGTACCAGTAGGTCCCGTTCTCCAGGTCGTAGTCGTCAGGCCTGAGCAGGTCGGGCATGGCGTGGTAGATCTGGGCGTCGTAGTCGGTCTTGGTGGTGGACGGTATGCCCGCGTCCATGGCGTACCACACGTTGGGCACCAGTATCATCAGGATGATGAAAACCGCGCCCAGCACGTGCCGAATCTTGACCGAGGTCCTGACCGTTTTCCAGAGCCCGCCGTGGTCGGCGCGCAGGCTGCGTATCATCTCATCGAACTTCAGGCGATCGATGATCAGGCCGAGCACCCAGCCAGCCGAGACGGCGAAGGCCGGGGAGGCGTTGAAGACGAACCTGGCGGCCGAGGAGGCCATGTAGATGGATATGGCCACCCAGACCACCACGAATATGAAGGATGGGCTGAGGTTCTTGGGTATCTTGACCACCGCGTAGCCCACGCCGATCAAGGCCAGCCAGAAGGTGACCATGCCGAAGGACATGGCCAGGCTGGAGAACACCGGGGCCTGGGCCTCGGAGATGGTATCGTACAGCTTGCTCTTCACCAGGTATCCCTGGCCGGAGAGTATGGTCTCCAGTAGGGCCGGGTTGAACATCGACAGCAGGGCCATGGCCACCAGGAGGATGACCGTGAACACCGGGAGCACCAGGGTCCACGGGTAGTCG
>JAKPZB010000126.1 GCA_029560215.1 Methanobacteriota archaeon
GGTGTTAATCCCGGCGGGAGCACTTTATGATCTTTTTTCAATTTTTCGGATAGCGATGATGACATCTGATGGCCTTTTAAAATCAAACGTTGTATGTAGAAAGAACATAACATATTGAACACCATATCGACGGACAGGTGCTCGTTCATGGACGGATCGGTTATCGAAACGGACCGCTTGACAAGGAACTTCGGAGAGGTGGTGGCGGTCGATAACGTCACCTTCTCGGTGAGGAAAGGCGAGTTATTCGGTCTGCTCGGCCCCAACGGGGCAGGAAAGAGTACTTTGCTTAAGCTCATGACCGGACAACTGGACGCCACGTCCGGCTCGTGCACAGTTCTGGGGGCGGACCCGTCCAAAGACCCGCTGGCGGTCAAGCGCGGCATAGGCATCGTGCCGGAGATCGAATCCCCTCCTTCGTTCCTCACCGGTCGGGAGTATCTGCACTTCATCGGCCTGGTCCGTGATATCAAGGACATCAAGACCAGGACCGAGGAGTGGATAGAGCGCCTGGACATGAAGGAAGCGGCGACCGTTCTTTGCAAGGACCTTTCCAAAGGGATGAGGCAGAAACTGATGGTCGCCGCCGCGCTGATCCACGAGCCTAAGCTGGTGTTCCTGGACGAGCCTTTTTCCGGGTTGGATCCACGCTACCAGAAGCTGGTGCGCGAATACCTCGAGGGGTACCTGGCCCGGGGCGGCACGGTGTTCATGTGCACCCACATTCTGGAGATCGCGGAAAAGATGTGCACCCGTCTGGCCATCATCGATCGCGGCAAGATCGTGGCCGTGGGCGCTCCCGGGAACATCGGCGGCCAAGGGGAGACCCTGGACCAGGCGTTCATGCGGCTCACCGAACGGCTCGGGACCGAGGAATGAGATGCCCGGGCTTTCCCGATATCTGCGCCTGGTGCGCATATTCATGGCCGAGGACCATCGGCTTAACGCCTCGCTGATCGGCGGCCTGCAGTTCCTGATGTTCCCCCTGGTGATCCTGTTCATGTCGTTCGTGCTGGGCATCGCTTCGGAGCAGCTGCTCCAAAACCTGCCCCTGGACAAGGCCTACCTGCTGCTGCACGCGGTCATCATAGTGTATGGTCTGAGCGTCGGCGCCTTGGCCACCTTCGGGGACCGCATCGCCGAGCGGCGTTTCGGTTCGGTCTCCATGGTGCTGCAGACCCCGGCCACCCAGCCCATCTCGTATCGCGAGCTCTTCACCGCCTTCTACGTCAAGGAGATCATCTACTACTTTCTGTACTCCGTCCTCCCGTTGGTCGGGGGGATCGCGCTCACCATACCTCTCACCGGGTTCCAAGTCTCGAGCGTCCTCTTCCTGTTGCTGACGGTGACGGTGTCCTTCCTGCTGGGCCTGTCGTTCTCCTTCTTCCTGTCGGCCGTCTATAGCCGGTCCAGGACGGTTCTGGGCGTGGTCCTGGGCCTTATCGGCATCGTCTTCCTGGCGGGGCTGCTCACCTCTGCCTATGATGTAACGGACCTGGTGCCCTCGATAGCTCTGCAGCGCACCCACGACCCGCTGCACCTGCTGACGGCTTCGTTGCTTTTCATCCTGTTCTCGGCGGTGGCCCTGGGAACCCTCAAGGTCACTCCGGGTAAGCGCAGCGAGAGGTTCGAGGCGGACATGCTGGAGACGTCGGAGAGCTTCTCCTTCGTGGGGGCGAACGCCAAGCTGATGGGTAAGGAATGGATCGACCTGGTCCGCTCGCGCACCCTAGTGCCGGTGGTCAGCGCCTACCTCGGGCCCATGGCCATAATGGCCACCCTCCTCTGGTTCCTGGGGGAGGTGCTCACCGTGTCCCTTGAACTGAACCTGGTGTTCTACGCGGCCCTGATCGGCTTCTTCTCGGTGTCCATATACAGCTGGCTGAACCTGCTCGACAACGGCGCGTTCATGGACGTTCTGCCGATCAGCGTGACCCAGGTGATCCGGACCAAGCTTATGATGCTCTCCATGATCGCGTTGCTGACCTCCACCGCGTTCCTGGTCCTGCTCGGCTTCCTGCTGGGCGATCTGGGAACCCTTGCGCTCGGATTGCTGGTCGCCTACGCGACCACCGCCTACACGGTGACCGCCACGGCCTATCTGACCGGGCTGCGTACCAACAGCTACCTGTTCGACCCCCGAGTGCTAGGTAAGTTCAGCGGATTGATCGTACCTCCGCTCTGCGCGCTGGTGGTCCTCTCGCTCAGCTATTCACGGGGCCCGGTCGTCGCGGGGGCGTTGATAGTTGCCATCTGCGCCATCATGGCATTGGGGACCGTTTTCTTATACAGAAGGATAGGGAAACGCTGGGGCCGGGCCACGTTCGGGTTCTGATGACACCTGAACCGCCGACGCCCTTTTGACCTTCCCCATTATCGCGATTGACCGCACTCCTTGGCCTCCATGATGGTGAGGTCCATCATCCTGTTGATGAAGTAGTCCACCACGGTCCCGCTGCTAATAATGGCCCGGTGCCCGCTCCTCTCCTTTGAAAGGATGACGGACACCTCCCGGTCGCAGACCATGATGAGCTCGACGTCGTACTCCTTGCCCTTGTCCAAACTCTCCATGGCGTTGGATATGAAGGGCTCGGGAGGACTGAGCTTGCCCTCGCTTATGCACAATAGCCTGGACCAGCCGAGCATCCCGATGAAGTCTCCAGAACCCTCCAGAATCACCACGGTGACAGGTCGTTTCTCGGAGACGGCCGCCACAATCTTGGCATATCTTCGCAGATAGTCATTGTGGATGCTGATGATGACCACCTCCCTTCTAGCGGATTCCATCATCTCCGCCACCTTGTGGTCTATGGCCCATTCGCCCTTGATGGTCCAGATGGGATTGTCTCTCCGTTCGGCGGTGCTACCCAGCTCCTCCAACGCCTTGACCACCTCGTCCCTGGCCTTTTCCATGTCCTCGATCAGGTGACCGAACACCTCCGCCGGGTCGTTGGCTCTATAGCAACGAGGATTCGTGTTCCCCAGTTCTACGAGACCCTTCTCGAGCAGCCGCACCATCACATCGTACGCCCGTGACCGGGGCACCTTGCTTTCGTCGCTGATCTCTTTTATGGTCCCTTCGCCCAGCACCACGGTGGCGATGTACGCCTTGGCCTCGTACTCGCTCAATCCTAGCTGCATCAGGTGCTCTGTGATGCCGGACATGTCACTCTCGTAGTGACAACAACTCTATAAATACATTCAATGTTGCCCGACCCAACCGATATACGAGGCGCGTCCATGGTATTTGATAGGTTAGCGAACACGGTCACGAAGCATTACAAGCTCATCATAGCCATCTGGGTGGTAATCCTGCTGCTTAGCGTTCCGGCCATACTGAGCCTTGGCAGCGTGGTCAAATATGATACGGAGATGACCTCCGAGAACCAGAACGAGTCGACCATCGCTGCGGAGATCATAGCTGATAATTTCCAAGGTTCGGTCGCCAACAGCACCCTCATAATCGTGCTGCAGTCCGACGACATGACCACCGCGGAGGCCAGGGATTTCGTCCTGAAATTGCAGAATGACCTAGCCTCGGCCGATCTCGCCTATATAGAGAACATCGGCTCCATCTACGCCTATTCCGGGACCGTATTGTACATGGCCATCAACGAGCTCGGTCCCCAGATGTACGTGGCCGAGGAGCAGGTCAACCAAAGCGCCTTCCTGTTCTGGGGAGTGCCCGCGATGCACGTGCAGGCCTGGGCGGGATACTTCGCCTCGGACATGAACGAGACCAACGCCTCCGCTTACGCCTATTCGTCCACCATGACCGCCCTAAACCTGTACGTATCGCAGATGGACGCCAACATTAGCGCCATGGTCTTCGGATACTATGGCGCGTTCGCCAACGCCTGGAACGGCACCGCTGCCTTCCCGTCATTGGTGGCCGACCCGGTGGCCCGCGGGGAGCACTGCGTGAACGAGGTCGCTCCCGCCTTCATATCCAGCCTTCCGTTGGACGCCTCATACCAGCAGATGATGCTCGCCGTGGTGGGAGGGTTCAACATGACCAC
>JAKPZB010000143.1 GCA_029560215.1 Methanobacteriota archaeon
CATTTCCCCTTTGACGCCCAATATCGTCAAGGCGCCGCGGTCCCTCATTCCCTCCACGAGGATGACCGCCTTCGGATCGCGGGATATCAGCTCCTCGAGCACCGCCTGGATCTCGTCCAAACGCTCCTTGGGCGAGCGTCCGAGGGTCATGGAGATCCTCCCAGTTTATTTCTGACAAGGTCCTCAGACGCGTTTATCCGAACGACCTTCATGCGCTGCGTGTGCCCTCTGGAAACGGTAACTTTGGCTCCGATCACGGAGGATAGAAGCTCCTCCACCTCCTCGTTGGCCCGGCCGCCCTCAGGAGGCGCGCGAACCTTGACCACCAGGCGATGACGCCAGGGGTCTACGTCCTGAACGCCAGGCGAGGTGCTGTTTGGAGTAACGATGATATCCATCTCCGATCCGTCCGCCGACGGCCGCAGGCATTTGGAGAGGTCCACGCTCCCAGAACGGGCGGAGGATTACTTAATCCTTGAGAGAATTGGAACGCCTGGCGTTCACGTTCCGAACGAGCTAGGTCAGTTTCTTATATCAACAACCGAATCCGTCTGCGATGGCGCCTCCGCTCGAACCGCTCAACTACAAGGAGGTCACCGAGATCCACCGGAAGGAGAAGAACTCCCCCGACCTGGTGGAGATAAGGCGTGACCTCTATCCCGCCTACCGGGACTACTTGGAGAAGCTGAGGAAGGAGAGCGAGGAGGAGATCAAGAAGGACCCGCTGTCCTTCAAGGCCACCAGCATGACCAACGAGTTCAAGAAGGTCTCCACCAAGGGCAGCCAGATCTTCTTCTTCCGCATGCGCAAGATCACCAGCATGGCAACGCGTGCTTCGGAGGGGTCCAAGATCGATCTTGGGCGTTTGACGGACGAGGAGCGGGAGATGTACGATCAGGTGTTGCGCGCTATAAACGAGTGCCGGGAGCTGGCCATGGAGGGCAAGGCGCCGGTGCCCCGGAATCCCGTGCCATCCGGTTCCGTATGCGCCACGGTCGACCAGGGGCAGCTGAGGCAGGCCCTGAGCATGGTGAACGGCAAGACCCCGGTGGCGGAGCAGTCGAAACCGGCGGATAGGGTGCTGGTCAGGATACTGGACGATCTGCCGGAGATAGCCGGAATGGATAGGCCGTACCGGCTGGCGAAGAACGACGTGGTGAACCTTCCGGCGCCGATCGGCTGCGCGCTGATAAAGAGGGGAAAGGCGCAGGAGATCATGCCCTTCTGGCGTAAGGCGGAATGAGCGGAAGTCCGCAACGTTTATCTACATCAATATGTTTCCGTGGCTTACTCGGGCTCGTAGCTCAGCTAGGTAGAGCAATCGGCTCTTAACCGATGGGCCGAGGGTTCGAATCCCTCCGAGCCCGCCATTACGCATATCCAGTCA
>JAKPZB010000144.1 GCA_029560215.1 Methanobacteriota archaeon
TCGAGTCATCGAATCGGACGCGCCCGTCGTGGTCCAGTTCACCCGACTCGATTCCGGCAGGAAGGAGGACGCTGGAATGAGCACTATGGCTTTTCCCGCCGATGAATCGTGACATCCCGCCGGGGCCATGAATCATGGATAAAGATAGGCCTCGGGGGGATCACATCTCCACATCGGCCGGCCTGTCGATAGGTGTTCTGGTGGACGGGTCCCTCTGCGCCTTCCAGGCCATGGGTTCGGACAAAGATCCGTCGTTCGCCTTGACGAAGCCTTCGATCGAGGAATCATCGACTATCCCCTCATAATACATGGGGACGACCTTCCCGTTCACCTTCTGATCCACGGTGAAGCTCAGAGTCCGTCCCGTGATCCTGACGTCTCTCAATGGTGTTTTGGAAGAGCCCTCATGCAGGGTCCCGGCCGCATACTGATACTCCTGATCCATCTTGAGCAGACAGCGCCCGCTTCCCGCCTGATCGGGCATGGTCCACTCCCAGGCGCCCGACACATTCGCGGGCATGACCCAGAAATACACCGTGCTGCCGTCCACCTCGGCGACCTGATCAGGCGCCCAGTCCCCCATGTCGAAGTCGTGCGACACGATCCGCGTGCCCGGCCTCAATTCCCGGAACAGCTTTGAGCGGAGCTCGAGGTTCACCGAGGGGAGCAGGTACAGGGTCACCACCGTCGCGTCTCCCAGGTCCGTTTCAAAGAGATCCTGCTGCATGAACCGCACCCTGTCGGTCACCTGCGCCGTCCGGGCGTTTTCAATGCTCTCCATGATGCGCCAGCGGTCCAGATCGATGCCGATCCCTCTCGCCCCCCTCTCCTTCGCGGCGGCGATCACGATCCTGCCGTCGCCGCAGCCCAGGTCATAGACCAGGTCCTCGCCGTTCACCTCCGCCATATCGAGCATCTTCTCCACCACATTCTCGGGCGTGGGGACATAAGGGACGTCGAGGCCGTCCTGATCGCCGAGCGCATACGCGTTCCGGCCGGGCGGATTCAAGTCCGCGCCGCCCATCTGGATAACCGCGAGTATGAACGCAAGCGCTGTCAGCCGCCTGAACACTGTCTTTCTCATGAATTTGTCCTCCTTTGTTCTTTTCTTCCGCCCCGGTTCCTGAGCAGCAGCATCGGGACGCCCGCCAGCAGAACCCCCACGCCCAGAAGGGACCCCTTGCCGGTGTGGACCAGGCTCGCATGAAACATGTACAGGCAGACCAGGCAGAACACCAGCGGCGTGAGCGGATACAGGGGCACGCGGAAGGGCCGGACG
>JAKPZB010000148.1 GCA_029560215.1 Methanobacteriota archaeon
ACCAAACTGTAGGAGAGCCTTCATTGGCTCGATGGAACTACAGGAGGGATCGAATTGGCAGAAAAAGCAACCGTTACGGCCGTTAAGAAAGCCTTGGAGCACTCTCCAAAGCGCAATTTTGTACAAACGGTCGACCTGTCCATCAACCTGAAGGATGTGGATATGTCCATACCCAAGAACAGGATACAGGAGGACATCATTCTGCCGCACGGTAGGGGAAAGCCCATCAAGGTCTGTGTCTTCGGTAGCGGAGAGATGCTGCTCAAGGCCAAGGACGTGGCCGACCGGGTCGTGTCCGTGGAGGAGCTAGGCACCATCGCCGACGACAAGAAGCAGGCCAAGAAGATGGCCAACGAGTTCGAGTATTTCATCGCGGAAGCCCCGTTGATGCCCACCATCGGTAAGAGACTGGGTATCGTACTGGGTCCCCGCGGCAAGATGCCGAAGCCGATCCCCCCGGGAGCGGACCCCAGGCCCATGATCGACAACCTGCGCAAGTCGGTGTCGGTCAGGAGCCGGGACAGATTGACCTTCCACACCGCCGTCGGGACCACGGACATGACGCCAGAAGACATAGCCGACAACATCGAGCTGATCTTCAAGAGATTGGGGATGAAGCTCGAGAAGGGCACCATGAACATCCGGTCCGCTTTCGTGAAGACCACCATGGGACCCTCCGAGAAGGTGATTTGAGGAGGTTCCAAGCATGGCACATGTAGCGAAGTGGAAACGGGAGAGGGTGCAGGAGCTGGTGGACCTCATGGTCAACAGCCACGTCGTCGGTATCGTCGATCTGCACGGCATTCCCGCTGCCCAGATGATCTCCATGCGCGCCGTGCTGCGCGGTAAGGCCGATGTGAACATGACCAGGAACACCCTAATGGACCTGGCCATCACCGAGGCCGCCAAGCGGAGGCCGGGTCTGGAGCAGCTGAAGCAGCTAGTGGACGGACAGTGCGCGATCGTCACCACGGACGAGAACCCGTTCAAGCTATTCCGCCAGATGGAGGGCACCAAGACCCCGGCCCCGGCCAAGACCGGAGACATAGCGCCGGAGGACATCATGGTGAAGGCGGGGGACACCCCGTTCAAGCCAGGCCCGATCATCGGCGAGCTGCAGAAGGCCGGCATCCCCGCCGCCATAGAGGCGGGAAAGATCATCATCAAGAAGGACAAGGTCCTCGTCCCCAAGGGCGAGCCGGTCCCCGATGAGGTCGCCAAGGTGCTGGTCAAGTTGGAGATACTGCCCATGATCGTGGGTATGGACCTCCGCGCCGCCTTCGAGGACGGCGTTCTGTACGGGAAAGACGTCCTGGACGTACCGGCGGACCACTACACCAACATGTTGGGGTTGGCCGCCAGGAATGCCCTAGGCTTGAGCTTGTCTATAGCTTATATCACACCTCAGACTGTCACGCCCTTGCTATCCAAGGCCTATCGCGAAGCGATGGCCTTGAGCGTGGCTGGCGCGTTCCCGACCAAGGAGAGCATCGGTGCCATCCTTGCGAAGGCTGACGCGCAGATGATGACCTTGGCTTCGATCACCGGTCTGGAAGATGACCGAATAAAGAACAGGATGGCTGCGGTCCCCGCGACCAAGCCGGTGAACGAACCCAAGGCCGCTGAGGCCAAGAAAGAAGAGGAAGAGGAGAAGGTCAGCGAGGAGGAAGCCGCCGCTGGTCTGAGCTCGCTATTCGATTGAGGAGGTAAGGAAATGGAATACATATACAGCGCTTTGGTCCTTCACGCCGCTGGAAAGCAGGTGTCCGAGGACGCGGTTGCCGCTATCCTGAAGAGCGCCGGTGTCGAGCCGGATGCAGCCAGGATAAAGGCCTTGACCGCTTCCCTGGAGGGTGTGAACATCGATGAGGCAATCGCCTCCGCGATGGTCGCGTCCGCCCCTGCCGCCGCTGCCGCCCCGGCTCACGCCGCCGCAGCCGCTCCGGCCAAGGAAGAGCCCAAGGAAGAGGAAGCTGTTTCCGAGGAAGAGGCCGCCGCCGGTCTCTCCGCTCTGTTCGGCTAAAAAGGCCAGAAAAGGGCCGGTCCCCAGTTACCGAGCCTTCTCAGGTCTTTGAAACCATTTATCTTTTCATATTTTTCATTTCCAGCTTGAGCTAGCCTTTAGAGCAGAACAATTATCAGCTTGCCAGCCTTCTCGGTCATGATGAAGCTAGGAGAGATCTACCGGTTCGCCGTTCAAATGGCCAAGGAGAACGACCCCCGGACCGCGGAGGAGATGGAGGACGATCTCCGCCGGGCCGAGGAGCGCTACCGGAAGATGGACGAGGCGGAAAAGGAGCGCTTCGACCTGGACTCGTTGTGGAATCCCTACCCTGATTCGCGCCTGGTGCACGGAGACGCGGAGCGGGAGATCGAAGGAGTCCTGTGGGGCATCGACATCTCCACGGGGGAGATGGTGCTGGCCGACCGACTGCGGGAGAAAGGCCGCCTGATCGACGCGGTCATCGGGCATCACCCGTTCGGTCTTGCCCGGCCGGCCTTCGGCGATGCCCTGCACCTGCACGAGTACATCTACGCTCAGCTAGGCGTGCCGATCAATGTCGCCGAGGATATGATGGCACCTCGCATTCGCGAGGTGCACAACCTCAGCGCCCCGGCCAACTACGACCAGGCGGTGGACGCCGCCAGGCTTCTGGATATGCCGCTGATGTGCCTTCATTCGGTGACCGACAACCTGGTCGACCGCTTCCTCAACGACCTGGTGGAGAAGGAGTCCCCCAAACGAGTGGGGGACGTGGTCGATCTGCTCATGACGCTGCCGGAGCACCGGCACGCCGCCGGTAACAATAATCCCCCGGAGGTGTATGTGGGGGACAGGAAACGCAAGGCCGGCAAGGTGGTGGTCAGGATGACCGGCGGCACCTCGGGACCGAAGGACGTCTACGAGAAGCTGGCCCAGGCCGGCGTCGGCACGGTGGTGTTCATGCACATCCCGGAGGCGCACCTCGAGGAGGTCAGAAAGCACCACTTGAACGCCATAATCGCCGGGCACGTGGCCTCCGACTCCCTGGGCATGAACCTGCTCGCCGATCAGCTGGAGGAGAGGGGCGTCAAGGTCACCCCCTGCTCCGGATTCATAAGAGCTAGAAGGTAACACAGATGCGAAACCCACGCCTGTTCAAGGACCAATCCAAGCTGTCATTCGATTACGTTCCCGACAAGCTGTGCCACCGCGAGGAGCAGCTGGAACGTCTGGAGATGCTCTTCCGCCCTGTTCTCGACGGGAGCATGTCCCAGACCGCGTTCCTCATCGGCAGCGTGGGTACCGGGAAGACCGCCACCTCCAAGCGCTTCTGCCTGGACCTCATGAAGGCGGCCCAGCAGAAGGGCCGGACCATGGACTACATAATAGTGAACTGCCGGCAGCGATCCACCGAGGTGGCCGTGCTCCGGCGCATCGTCATGCACTTCGACGAGAACTTCCCTGACCGCGGTTTCTCCACCGAGGAGATGCTGCGCTCCATCCGCAAGCACCTGGAAAAGCGCAAGATGCATCTGGTCGTGGTACTGGACGAGGCGGACGTTCTGCTGGTGAAAGGCGCCAGCGATCTCGTCTATCAGCTCACCCGCTTCGACGAGGAGGTGGTCGGCGGACGACCGTCGATGTCGGTGATCATGATCTCCCAGAAGAACGTGCTGGACATGCTGGACGCCGCCTCGTCCTCCACCTTCCGGAGGGCCAACGCCATCCGCTTCGACAAGTACGGCGTGCGGGACCTGGCCGACATCCTGAAGATACGCGCCGACCTGGCGTTCTATCCGGGAGCGGTGCGTCAGGACTCCCTGGACCTCATGGCCGACATCGCCGGGGAGTTCGGGGACGCCCGGTTCGCCATCGAACTGCTGGACCGGGCGGGAATGCTGGCCGAGGAGGAGGGGGCGGAGCATCTGGCGCCCGAGCATGTGCGCGGCGCGAAAGCCCTCACCTATTCGGTGGTCACCGAGAGCAAGATAGAGGACCTGGACAAGCAGCACAGGATGGTGCTCTTGGCGGTCGCCCGGGCCATAAAGGACCAAGCGTACGTAAAGACGCCGGAGGCGGAGGCCATCTATAAACTGGTGGCCGAGGAGTACGGAGAGAAGCCCAGGGGCCATACCATGTTCTGGTCCTACCTGCAGGACCTTACCAACCAGGGCCTGGTCGGGACCAGGGTGGCCAACGAGGAGACCGGCGGACGGACGACCTACATATCGCTCCCGGACGTCCCGGCCAAGGTGGTCCGGCAGAGGCTGGAGGAGATGCTGGGGTCCTGACGGAAAGCTATTGATAATGTTGCCGCCATTTAACGGTTGAAAGTATGAAGAGGACGCCGCTTTACCAGGAACACCTGGCCGCCGGGGCCAGGATGGTGGAGTTCGCCGGATGGGAGATGCCCATCCAGTACTCCGGGATCATCGAGGAGCATTTCCACGTGAGGAAAGAGTGCGGGGTTTTCGACGTGTCGCACATGGGCGACCTTTTGATCAAAGGACCGCAGGCGGCCATCCAGCTGGATGGGCTTCTCACCAACCCGATAAGCAAGGCCTCGGTGGGCAAGGCCGTTTACGGCCACCTGCTGAACACCGATGGCCAGATCATCGACGATGTCATCACCTATCACATCTCCGAGGGACAGTACCTGATGGTCCCCAACGCCTCCAACGTGGACCGGGTGCGCGAATGGGTGAGGATGAACACCAGGGACCTGGAGATCGCCGACCTTTCCACCCGATTGGCCTGCCTGGCCGTGCAGGGGCCGTTGGCCGAGGTGATCATGCAGGGGATGTGCTCCACCGACCTATCCACCTTGAAGCGCTTCCAGGGACGTTTCGCTTTCCTCTCCGGGAAAAGCTCCCACTTCCTGGCCGATCATTTCGCCATCAAGGGGGAGGGCGTGGGCTGCTACATCGCCCGGACCGGCTACACCGGCGAGGACGGCTTCGAGGTGCTGGTCGAGGACAGGGACGCCGCCTGGCTATGGAACAGGCTGTTGCAGACCGGCAAGGTCAGACCGATCGGGCTGGGGGCTCGGGACACCCTGCGCCTGGAGATGGGTTACCTGCTGTCGGGAACGGACTTCGACGGCAGCCAGACGTCGCTGCAGACCGGACCGCCGTGGGTGGTCAAGATGGACCATCCCTTCATCGGCCGGGATGTGCTGATACTTCAGAAGGAGCGAAAGTACGACGTGCTGGTGGCGCTGAAGCTCGCCGGAAAGGGCGTGCCCCGGCACGGTTACCCGATAATGCATTCCGGCAAGATCGTGGGAAAGGTCACCAGCGGGAACATGTCCCCCTGCCTGAAGGAGGGGATAGCCCTGGGCTACGTCCCGCAGAAGCTGGCGGCCATCGGCACCGAACTGGCCGTGCAGATCCGCCAGGAGGCCGTCCCGGCGCTGGTGGTGGAGCTGCCGTTCTATCGAAAATGATCACATGACCCGAGAACTGGTCCGCAACCTGATCGAGCTGCTCAACGTGCGCAGCGATACCAACGAGGGCAAGAAGGCCCTGTTCGAGCTGGTGCGCTCCCGGCTGGAGGAGATTGGCCTGACCACCGTGGTCGGGGGAGCCCACGACAGCCCGGCCATGCTCGCCTCGAACGGAAGCGGGGGCATCGCCTTCGCCGCCCACCTGGACACCGTCCCCGCCGGGGACGACTGGACCCGGGAGGACGGAGAGGTGGAGGCCGGCCGGATGTACGGGCTGGGAGCGGCGGATATGAAGGGCGGAATGGCCGCCATGATGGCCGCCGCCCGGGTCCTGAAGGAGGAGGATGTTCCGTTCTCCCTGCTCATCACCACCGACGAGGAGGAGCTGATGACCGGGGCGGAGTTCCTGGCCAGGAGACCGGAGGTGGGCAGGGCGAGCGGGATCCTGGTGGGCGAACCCACGGACCTCAAGGTGGCCTGGAAGGAGAAGGGGATCTCCCGTCTGACCTTGACCGCGCATGGCGTCGCGGCTCACGCCAGCATGCCCTGGAACGGGGACAACGCCATCATGAGGATGGCGGCGCTCCTGGACAAGCTGGACCCCATGCTCAAGGTCCCCGAGGGGCCGACGGACGGCCTGACCCTGGTGGTGTCCACCATCAGAGGGGGCACCCGCAACAACATCGTTCCCGATCGATGCGACGCCCAGTTGAACGCCCGCTTCCCCTATCCGCTCACCGCCAAAGAGGTCAGGGAGCGCATCATGCGCAATCTGGAAGGCGAGTCGTACGACATCATCATGCAGTACGAGCTGCCCGCCTTCGAGACGTCGCCCGACACCGCGCTGATAAGAGAGCTTCTGGACGCCGGGGCCGACGGGGTCTTCGCGGTCCCCTATGCCACCGAGGCGGCCGTATATTCCACGGTGAACCCCCTGGTGGCGGTCTGCGGTCCGGGAAGCCCGAACATGGCCCACACCAAGGACGAATACGTGGAGAGGTGGCAGCTGGAACGGGCGTTCCGACTATACTGCGAGATGGGCCGGCGCCTTCAGGGATAGACCCTGGCCACCGTCCTCGGGTAGGGGATGGCGTCCCGGATGTGCTCCAGGTTGCAGACCCACTTGGCTATGCGCTCCACGCCCAGGCCGAAGCCTGAATGCGGAACGGAGCCGTAGCGTCTGAGGTCCAGATACCAGCGGTAGGGGTCTTCCGGTATTCCGGCCGCCTCCAATCTCTGCAGTATCTTGTTCAGGTCGGTCTCCCTCTCGCTTCCGCCGATCACTTCGCCGAAACCGAATGGCGCCAACAGATCGGCGCACTTGTAGGTGCGCGGGTCCTCCGGGTCCTCCTTCATGTAGAAGGCCTTGCACTCCTTCGGGAAGTTGGTGACGAACACCGGGGCGACCTCCTCCTCGGTTATGGCCCTTTCCTCGACCGCTCCCAGGTCCGCCCCGAACTCGATGTCGAACCCTTTCTTCTTCAGCAGTTCGATCATGTCCGAGTAGCGGAGACGCTTGAACGGCGGAACGACCGCTTTCAACGGTTCGATGTCGCGTTTGAGCAGCTCCAGCTCCTCCCGGCGTTCCTTCAGGACCTTGGCCACCATGGCGGAGACCAGTTCCTCCTGGATCTTCATGTTCCCGTCGTTATCCACCCAGGCCTCCTCCAGTTCCATGTGCCAGTACTCCGTTAGATGCCTGGGGGTGCGGGACTTCTCCGCCCGGAACGAGGGGGTTATGGAATAGACCTTCTCCAGGGAGAATATCAGGGACTCCAGGTACATCTGGGCGCTCTGGCTTAGGTAGGCCTCCCGGTCGAAGTATTTTAGCTTGAAAAGCGTCACGCCTCCCTCGCAGGCGTTCTGGGTGAATATCGGCGGAGTGACCTCGGTGAACTCGTTCTCGGCCAGCCATTCCCGGGCTCCGGCCAGCAGGGTGGCCTTGACCTTCATGACCGCGGTCTGCTCCCTGGACCGGATCCAGAGGTGGCGGTTGTCCAGCAGCAGCTCCTCGCTCTGATATTCGGTGATGGGGAAGGGAAGGGCGGGACCGACGACCTTGAAGGAGCTGGCCCGGACCTCGTAGCCGCCCGGCGCCCGTCCGTCCTGGTGCATGGTGCCGGTGACCTCCACCGAGGATTCGATGGAGGCGGAGACCGCCTCCTGGAACTGCTCGTCGGGGAGGTTGCCCTTCTTGATGGTGACCTGGATGATGCCCGTGGAATCCCTGACCACGGCGAAGACGATCTTCCCGCTGCTGCGTGTCCGATATATCCAGCCCCTCAGGGACACCTGGCCATCGGAGACCGGGGACCTGAGCAACGAGCTGACGCTGGTGAATGGAGACATTTGACCACTGGCTGGTGAAGAACTGCATTTACGTATTCCATTATTTCGGTCCCCCGGCAAACCGATATAATCCGGGTGGCCGATGCTGGAGCGTGCGCATACGGAGGGCGGAGGCGTCGGACCTGCCGGCGATCATGGCCTTGGAGGAGGGAGCCTTTGGGCCGCGCCGGTGGAACGAGGCCTTCGTGCGGGAGCTGATGGGGCAGGAGGACACCGTGACCTTGGTGGCCGAGGGCGATGTGGTGATCGCCTATGTCATGTTCTCCATCTCCCGGGCTTACGAGACCGTGGAGGTGCTTTCGCTGGCCGTCTCCCCGGCCTTCCGCAGACGGGGCATGGCCAAGGACCTCATGGCCCAGGCGGAGTCCGTGGCCGAGCGGTGGGCGGGTACCGTTTCGCTCTGCGTCCGTCCCGACAACGCCGAGGCCGTCAACCTTTACTTATCCCTGGGCTATAAGGTGCTGGCGTTGTGCTCCGGCTACTACGAGGATGGGAGCGACGCCTATATGATGGTCAAGCATCTGGAGTGATCACATGGTCAAGGTCAAGGAGGCCAAGAAGGGGGACCTGCTGGGATTGGATGGCCGGCCGAACGCGCTGGGAGGCCCCAGCTTCTCCTATTCCGCGTTGGAGATGTTCATGATGGCGCCGGACTTCGCCGTGCTGGTGGCCGGCGATTCCGGGATCGTGGTCTATCACGAGGGCAAGGGCGGAAAGAGCAGGGTCCTGCTGATGGTCGGCGGCTCGGTCTCCGATCTCCTGAGGGGGGCGGAGGAGTCGTCGCGCCGGGCAGGAACGGCGAAGATCGCCCTGGAGGCGGCGCCGGGCAGCCCAGCGCTTCCCGACCTGGAGTCCGCCGGATACCGCAGGGCCGGGGAGGTCGCCAACTATTTCGGCAAGGACCGGCCGGCGCTGTTCTTGGAGAAGAACTTGTAAACACTTTTTTATATAATAATTTTCTAATCAATTCCTGATGCCAGACATCTGGATGGGGGTTGGAAGCCCTAAGACAACTATTATATAGGGAACCGTTCATTCGCCAAAACAGACCAACGCTCATGGATGTTGGACTGGGGTGAACGATCATGGAAGAGTCTCTTTGCAATGTTGAATTCCTCAAAGACAACAACAACTTCGTTGCGCGGGTGCAAAGCGAACTCGGGGGCCTCCGGGAATACCAGAGCAGCAGCCTGGAAGAGGTCCTTGAGCAGGTCATCATCGATCTGCAAGAGGAATTCGAGAACGCGATGTGATCGCTTCCGTTTTTTTCACTTTCTGAGGTCCAGCACCGCCGCCTAAGCGGCCTGCCATGAGCGTGCGAGGAGGGTTGCGCGTGCAACAGAGCGAGAACGATTCGATATTATCCTCATATTACGGTGATGAGGAGGTCGCCGCGATCATAACCCTCAAGGTCGAGACCAAGGACGCTGACGCGGTGTGCGAGAACGTTTCCTTGCTCAAGCCGGCGGTGGACGTGTTCCTGGTGACCGGGGACACGGACATAGTCGTAAAGGCCAAGTTCCGTAACTATACCCAGCTCAAGAGGTTCCTGGTGGAGGAGCTGTCCGCCGTCAACGGGGTCAAGGACACCAAGACCCTGATGGTGGTGGCGACCTTCAAGGAGAAGGGCGAACTGAGGTCCGCCCCGGAATGAGGGACCCGTCCGAATCGAACAGGAAGTGATGGCATGGAATATGATGCGAAAACGAAACTCAAACAGATCATCGATCTCTTGGACCAGCTCTCGGAGGACACCTCCGTACCCCGCAACATCCGGCGCGGCGCCACCGAGGCCAAGGGGAGACTGAACCAGGACGGCGAGGCTTTGGACGTCAGGGTCGCCGGGGCCATCGGTAAGCTGGACGATCTGGCCAACGACCCCAACATCCCGATGCACGGAAGGACGGTCATCTACCGCATAATTTCCGAGCTGGAGAACCTGCTGAAGGCCGTCAGCAAGTGAAAACCTTTAAACGAGAATCTGTAATCTAGTAGCTCAAAGCGGACATAGTCTAGTGGTCAGGACTGGAGCTTCCCAAGCTTCGAACCCGGGTTCGAATCCCGGTGTCCGCACCTTTGTTATTTTAAGCCGATGACCCGGTCCGTCCGCGGATTACCTCTGGTCGATCAGAGCCGGTTCCACTTGTCCTCGTCGCTCTCTACCGGGTCGGCGGCGCTCTCCTTTGAACTCCGCTTCCGCGGCGGTTCGAACTCGCTACCGTCGTCGGTCTCAAAGCTCGGCGGGCCGAGCTCCCAGCCCGGTTCGGTCCTCTTTATCGGGGCTCGAGTCAACGGTTCAGGCGGGGCGGCATCGAAGTCCCAGCCAGGGTCTGGACGGGAGGGAGGGGCGTTGAAGCTCGGCTGGAAGGGCTTCTGCTTCTTGCGGGGGGCGCGGCGCTTGGCCGGCTTGACGCTTATGTTGAAGGCGGGAGTGCGCGTCACCTTGTAGACGCTGCGCGACATGCTCAGGACGATCAGGAAGTAGACGAGAAGAACGATCAACGAAGACACCCACCAGATGGCGAACAGGGCGGCCAGGGAGAGTATGGTCACCAGGCTGAGGCTCACGAAGCCGGAAATGAAACGGCTGATGTGCCCCGGATCGCGCGTCACCACTCCCAGGTTGTCGAAGTTCACCGTGCGCACTATGGAGTACATGTCGCTCTCCAGGGTGGTGTAGATGACGGTGACGATGAGGCCGCCCAGCACGAAGGCCAGTATGTTGAAGGGGAACGGCAGCACCATGATGCAGACTAGGTCGATGAAATAAATGATCATCAGCGCCTCCAGGCGTCGGGTCCTCTCGAACAGCTTGATCGTTGACGGCAAAATTATCTTGCTCATGGTGCGGTTGATGAGCGAGCCTCCGTAGATGAAGAACTTGGGGGTGATCCGGGCGAGGGCGCGGGTGAGCCTTCCGCTGTGCTTCATGAGCGGGGGCGCCACCATGCTCATTATGAAGCAGAAGGCCCCGGCGAAGGGGTTGAGCTCGCTCCCCTTAGTTATAGCGGGTGAGGCGGTACCTACGCTGGCATACATGATCGCTTCCGAGGAGCGCCCGGTCATGGCCGTGCCTATGAACGTCGCCGCTTTGGAGGTGAATCCCAGAAGATAGGATACGGCGCTGAGCACGATGACCTCGTAGAAAAGGGTCACCGGGACCGCGATGAGCAGGATGGGGATTACGGTGTAGAGCATGCTGAGGTCGATCATCATCCCGAAGGCGATGAAGAACACTGCCACCAGGGCGTCCCGGAACGGAGTTATGCGGTCCTCGATGCGCTCGGCCAGCTTGGTCTCGGCGAAGACCATGCCCAGGAAGAAGGCCCCTATGATCCCCGGCACTCCGGCCACTTCGGCCAGGGCGGCGGAGAGGAACACCAGCCCCAGGGCGAACAGGACGAAGAGCTCGTTGCTCTTGATGCTCTCGAAGTACCTGACCACCCGGGGGACGACCACGATGGCCAGGAAGATGAAGAACGCGTAGAATGCCAGTATGCCCACGATGAGGCGGGTCATGTTCATGCCGCCCGCGTCGGACTTGAACATCAGCCCACCGACTATGGTCAGAAGGACCATGGAAAGGAAGCTCTCCACGATGACCGTTCCCAGGAGGTACTCGGTCTCCGGGCTGGAGGTGCGCTGCATCTCCTCCAAGGCCTTGCCGGTGATGGCCACCGAGCTCATGGATATCACCCCGGCCAGGAACACCGTGTCAATGATCGGCCAGCCCAATGCGAAGCCTATCAGTATGCCCAGGAACATTCCCAGCCCTACGTCCATCAGGGCCAGGATGATCGCCGGGGCCTTGGTCTTCTTGAGCTTGGTCATGGAAAAGCCCAGGCCGACGAAGAACATCAGAAGGGTAAGGCCCAGGCTCGAAAGCATCTCGATGAAACTGGTGTCGTGTACCAGCCCGTTGTACGTGTAGCCGAACAGTTCCACGGAGATGTATGGGCCTATGAGCATCCCGGCCAGGATGTAGCCGAGGATGACGCTCTGCTTGGCCTTCGAGGCCACGGCTGCGCCGATGAAGGCGATCAGCATGATTATCCCGACCTCGAGCATCAAACCATCAGTTGCTATCATCTCGCCTGCCTGCGCAGATGTCACCGTACCCGCTGGGGGGCCCACGTTCTACGTTAGACCATCCAGTTATCGAGAGCCACACCTGTATAGCGTTGACCCTAGTGCATCCCGCCGAGTTATAGTATTATACATTATTTATAATTGTCCACATCTGGCCTTCCTCCATTTCCTTTGGAACTTCCAGCGTTGAGTATAATAAATCATAAACATGTTGCCGTTGGGGTCTGAGATGTCGACCGAGTTCCATGCCATGAGCGGAGAGGAGGCCTTGAACGCCTTGGGCAGCACCGAACGGGGGCTGACCTCCGAAGAGGCCGCGGAAAGGCTGAAACGCTATGGCCCCAACGAACTGAGCGAGGGGCGGGCCATCTCACCGCTGCTGATATTCCTGGACCAGTTCAAGGATTATATGGTGATCATCCTGATCTTCGCCGCCCTGATATCGGCCGGGATCGGGGTGTGGAAGGATTCCGCCGAGGAGTACCTGGACGCCGGGATAATCATGGTCATAGTCCTGCTCAATGCCGTCCTTGGTTTCGTGCAGAACTACCGGGCGGAGAAGACCATGCAGGCCCTGCGGGACATGGCCGCCCCCCGGGCCAATGTGATGCGGGACGGAGAGGAGAAGAGCGTTCCCTCCCGCGAACTGGTGCCCGGGGACGTGATCGTCCTTTCCACCGGCGACCGGATCTCCGCGGACGCCAGGCTCCTGGAGGCGGCCAACCTCAAGACCAACGAGGCCTCGCTGACCGGAGAGTCGTTGCCGGTCAGCAAGAACGCCGTCGAGGTGCTCCCTCTCGACGCGCTGCTCTCGGACCGGGACAACATGGTGTTCTCCGGATGCACCGTGGACCACGGTCGGGGCAGGGCGGTGGTCACCTCCACCGGCATGCTCACCCAGCTCGGCAACATCGCCCGAATGGTGCAGTCCGAGGAGGAGAGCACCCCGCTCCAGAAGAAACTGGACCGCCTGGGAAAACAGCTGGGGGCCATGGTCCTGGGGGTGTGCGCTTTCATCTTCACCGTAGGCTACCTGCGGGGAGTGGCGGCGGAGGAGATGTTCCTGACCTCCGTGAGCCTGGCGGTGGCGGCGATACCGGAGGGACTTCCAGCGGTGGTGACGATATCCCTGGCCTTGGGCCTTCAGCGTATGGCCAAGCGCAAGGCGGTTATGCGCAAGCTGCCGGCGGTGGAATCCCTGGGCAGCGCCACGGTCATCTGCACCGACAAGACGGGAACGTTGACCAAGGGCGAGATGAACATCCGGGAGATATTCATGGGGGAGACGGTCAACGTCTCCGGCGAGGGGTTCGAGCCGCGGGGCGAGTTCTTGGTTCAAGGCGAAACCATCGACATGGCCAAGCGCGAGGACCTGGCGATGCTGTTGGTGGCCGGGGCGCTGTGCAACGATTCCTCCCTGTACCTGGAAGAGGGCAAGTGGAAAGTGCGCGGCGATCCGACGGAGGGGGCCCTGATCGTCACCGCCCGCAAGGCCGGTATAGACGAGATGGAGCTGGGTGAGAACAGCCCGCGGGTGTTCGAGATATCCTTCGATTCGGTGAAGAAGCGCATGACCACCGTCCACGCGGTGGACGGAAGGAAGATGGCCTTCATGAAAGGGGCGGCGGAGAGCGTCGTTCCCTTGTGCACCAGGCGCCGGGTGCGGGAGAGGGACCTGGACCTGGACAAGGGGACGGCGGACTCGTTGATGGCCAAGAACAACGAGATGGCCGGCCGCGCCCTGCGGGTGCTGGCGATCGCGGTACGGGACGTGACGGACGTCCCGCTGGAGGAGGCGGCCGTGGAGAGGGACTTCACATTCCTGGGGTTGGTCGGCATGATCGACGCTCCCCGCAAGGAGGCGGTGGAGGCGGTGCGGAAATGCCATACCGCCGGCATCCGGGTGATTATGATAACCGGCGATCATGAGCTGACCGCCCGGGCCATAGCCTTGGAGATGGGGATAGCCGAGCCCGGCCGGGACAAGGTGGTGAACGGCCGGGTGCTGGAGACCGCTTCCGATGAGGAGCTGGCTGATATCTTGAAGGACGTGAACGTGTTCGCCCGCGTCGCGCCGGAGCACAAGGTGCGCATCGTTTACGCCCTGCAGGCTCGGGGGGAGATAGTGGCCATGACCGGGGACGGGGTCAACGACGCCCCGGCCCTGAAGAAGGCGGACATCGGGGTGGCCATGGGCATCACTGGAACGGACGTCTCCAAGGAAGCGTCCCAGATGGTGCTAATGGACGACAACTTCGCCTCCATCGTCAACGCTGTGGAGGAGGGACGGGGCGTCTACGACAACATCCGCAAGTTCGTGGCCTTCCTTCTCTCCTGCAACTCCGGCGAGGTCATCGCCATGTTCGCGGCCAGCCTGATCTTCGTGGACCCGGAGTACATTCCGTTCCTGCTGCCGGTGCACCTGCTCTGGATGAACCTGGTCACCGACGGGCTTCCAGCCCTGGCCTTGGGAGTCGAGCCCATCGAACCGAACATAATGGAGCGGCCTCCGAACGACCCCAAGGAGCCGCCGGTCACCCGCCGCAGCGCCGTGCGGGTGCTGTCCATAGGGGGCGTTTTCGCCGCCTCCGCCCTGCTCGCCTTCTGGCTGGTGGGCGCGCTCGATCTTACGGGAGGTGACGAGGTGCAGCACGCCAGGACGGTGGCCTTCTGCACCATGGTCTTCTCGCAGCTGTTCTTCGCCTTCTCCGCCAGGTCCCAGAGGTTGACCATCGGAAAGCTGGGGTGGTTCACCAACCGCAAGATGATCTTTGCCGTGGCGGTGTCCGCGCTGCTCCAGCTGGCCGTGGTGTACCTGCCGGGACTGAGCGACGCCTTCCGCACCGCCCAGCTGGGCTGGGAGGAGTGGGCGTTGATCCTGCCCCTCAGCCTGATAGCCCTGGTCGTCAACGAAACATGGAAGGTGGTCGCCCGCCGTTCCGGGAAGGCCTGATGATCGAGCTGGACGGTTCCGAGGGGGAGGGTGGCGGGCAGACCGTGCGCACCGCCCTTTCGCTGTCCGCGATCACTGGCCAACCGTTCCATATCACCGACATCCGGGCTGGAAGGCCGGACCCCGGGCTCAAGCCCCAACATCTGGCCGGAGTTCGCCTGATGCAACGGCTATCCTCCGCCCGGGTGGAAGGGGACGCGGTGGGGTCTCGCGAGCTGACCTTCATCCCAGGACGGATTTCCGGAGGATCGCACGAGCACGACGTGGGCACCGCGGGCAGCCTGACCTTGCTCCTGCAGTCCGCCCTTCCCGCCCTGATCGTCTCACCGGTGGAGACCGAGCTCCGCCTGATAGGAGGCACCGACGTCCGCTGGTCCCCTCCGGCGGACCATTACCAGCTGGTCCTGTTCCCCCTGCTCAGGAGGATGGGGGCGGAGCTGGAGATGACCGTGGAGAGGCGGGGGTTCCATCCCAGTGGAGGGGGCGTGGTGCGGTTACGGGTGAGGGGCGGTCCGCTATCGCCGCTGCGCCTGGAGGAGCGCGGGGAACTGGTGAAGGTTTTCGCAAGGGGTTGCGCGCAGAACCTGCCCGGGAAGGTGGCCGAGCGCATGATCGCCGCCGCCCGCCACGAGCTCCCGGGATTGGTGGCCGAGAAGGTGGTGACCGAAGGACCGTGCCCGGGGGCCGGGCTGACATTGGCCGCGGAGTACCGAGGGACGTTCCTAGGCTGGAACGCCCTGGGGGAGCGAGGGGTGCCGGCGGAAAGGGTGGGGCAGGAGGCGGCCGTCGGCCTGCGAAGGGTCATGGACCTCGGAGGGACCCTGGACCCCCGGACCGCCGACCAGCTCATAACCTACATGGCCTTGGCCGAGGGCGATTCGTGCTTCACCGTGGAAAAGATCAGCGGACACCTGGCATCCCAGATGCGCCTGATCCCCCGGTTCCTGCCGGTGAGGTTCATCGTGGGGGAGACGCCGCCGCACCGCGTCGACGTGATCAGCCGTACATGATGGAGCGCTTCTTGGCCAGCTCCTCGCTCTCCCCGGTCTTCTTCTTGATCTCCTTCAGAGCCTCTTCGATGAGGGCCGCCTCTTCCAGGAGAGGCTGGGTGTCCAGTTGGGTATGCAACAGCAACTTGTCGATGGCCTCGGTGGCCGCCGCGGCCGCCCGGGCGTCGGGATAGTCGGAATGCGCCTCGGAGAGTATCGAGACCACGTCGAAGCCGCGGTTGACCCCTTCGTTCAGAAGAACTCCCGCCAGTCCGACCACCACCCCGTTCTCGAAGATGGGGATATCGTTCTTGATGAGCATCTTCCTGGCGCGCGGCGTCGAAGCCACCGCGTAGACCTTGAACTCCGCGTCCTCCTTCTCCTCCGGCTCCTCGGCCTCCTCGCCCGCCTTGTTGGCGAGGCCTTCCGGCGAGATGACCATCTTGCAGCCCTTGTCCTCCACCCAGTCCATGATGGTCCAGGCCAGGGGCTTTAGTATCTCCTGCTGGGGCTCGAACTCGGAGACGATGACCACGATCTTGTCGCTGCCCTTCTCCCCGATCACCCCGGAATAGACGCGTACCGGGGAGTAGGGAACGCCGTCCCTGACGATGGAGACGGAAGGAAGGTAAGGGGAATCGATGACCGCCACCAGGTCCAGGTCCAGCAGGTTGACCAGATAATTGGCGGTGATGGAACCGACCAGCCCTATGCTGGAGAAGCCCTCGATGACCGTGGCGCCTCGAAGGTTGGACCTCTTCAGTTCGATGATGTCGAAATCGTTCATCGCGCGGATATCGGTTTAATGCTATTAATCAACCTTCCCATCACCCTTATGATGACCTACGGGAATGCACCGTCCATGAGGCCCAGGGTGATCGTGAACTGCGCCATGTCCCCCGACGGGAAGATCGCCGGGGCGGAGCGAAGGCAGCTGCGCATATCCTCCCCGGAGGACATGGACCGGGTTAAGCGGTTGCGAACGGAATGCCAGGCCATCCTGGTGGGGGCGGGGACGATCCTGGCGGACGACCCTCATCTGACGGTGAAGGGCCTGCCGAAGGAGAGACAGGCCCTGCGGGTGGTCCTGGACCCCCGGGGCAAGGTCCCGGAGTCCGCGTTGGTCCTCGACGACCGGGCCAGGACCCTGGTGGTGACCCTGGAGGACTGCGGACGGCAGTACCCGGGGGCGGAGACGGTCCGGCTGGGCAAGGGCGCGATAGACCTGAAGGCGCTCCTCGAGACGCTCGGACAGAGGGGCGTGACGTCCCTGCTGGTGGAAGGCGGAGGGGAGACCATCTACTCCTTCTTCAGGGCGGGGCTGGTCGATGTATACTCCGTGTTCGTTGGCGATTTCATCATCGGCGGCAGGGAATCCCCGACCCCGGTGGACGGAGAGGGTTTCCGCGTGGGCGAGCACATCCCGCTGCGTCTGGTATCGTTCGAGCGCCTGGGTTCCGGCGTGCACCTAACCTATGAGGTTAGACGCGATGCCTGACCCGTCCTTCCTTCTGGATGGGATGCTTGGGTCGCTCGCCCGCTGGCTGAGGATCATGGGCTACGATTCGGAGTATTTGCGAGACGAAGCGGACGGGGAACTGCTGGCCATTCTCGGCGACCGATATCTGCTGACCCGGGACA
>JAKPZB010000156.1 GCA_029560215.1 Methanobacteriota archaeon
CCCGGCCGTCGATGAAGTTGAGGGCGGCGGGCTTCTTGTCCACGCACATGTTCCCCGAGACGGATATCAGCTTGACGCCGGTCCTCTCCTCGATCAGCCGGCAGGCCGCCTCGGTGGCGATGGTGCACATGTTCATGCCCATGGCGTCCCCCGTTTCATAGGAGAACCTGAGGAACAGGGAGCGGCCGGAGGCGAAAGCGCGCACCTTGACCAGTTTGCCGTGTTTGGTGGTGGCTTCGGCGGCGGCCTTGACCTCGCCGTAGTTCTCGTTGACCCAGTCCACCACCCTCCGGCTGTCCCTGACCCCCTTGGTCCGGAACACCGGGGCACGGGTCATCTCGTCCTTGATGATGATGACCTCCGAGCCGCCGCTGGCGCTTATTATCGACGCACCGCGGTTGACGGACGCCACCAAGGCGCCCTCGGTGGTGGCCAGAGGCACCAGGAACTCACCGTCGGCGTGATCGCCCTTCACCTTGAGCGGACCGACGAAACCCAGCGGCACCTGGATGGTGCCGATCATGTTCTCCACGTTCCTCTCCGCGAGGATGGGATCGAAGGAGCACTGCCCGGCATGCTCCAACCTAGCCCCGCTGAACGACTCGACGGCCTTCCGGCGCTCATCCATGTCCGCCCGGGTCCTTCCCTTGTTCCTGAGACCGTCGTTGGAGCTCATCGGCAAGGAATCAGGGTCGTGTTTAATAACCTTCTCGCCCTGGACCTAGGCAGAAAAAGGCGATTCAAATTAATTTAAAGTAAAACCTTGGATAATTAAGTAAAGGAAATGCCTTAAATCTCGTTTTTCCGCTCAAATTGTTTTTCAATTCTACATATAGTTACGGGTTAAGCTTTAATATCAGAAGCGTTAATGCGGACGATTCAAGGTGAAGTGCACCTAGAGGGCGTTACCAGAAATGTACACTATGAGTCCTATGTCGGGCAAGCTTCTGAACGATGACGAAGCGATGGTGAAGTACGTGAAGGAGAACGAGTGGGGACTGGCTACCGCGATCGACCTCAGAAATTGCGATCCCAAGAAGATCCGGAGCAAGGAGGTCATCACCCAGTTCGCCATCGACCTTTGCGATTACATCAAGATGAACAGG
>JAKPZB010000160.1 GCA_029560215.1 Methanobacteriota archaeon
GGTGAACGCGTAGAACGTCCCGAGGGGGTCCTTGACCTGGGCCATCATCTCCAGGATGTCGTCCTCGTTCAGCAGTCCCTCGTCGTTGCCTATGGAGAATATCGAGGCCAACGCGCTCAGCATGCTTCCGCCCTGGTCCAAGACCTCGGCGGTCGGTCCCATGCATCCGCGGCAGGGCTGGTTTCCCTCCAGGCACTTGGCCCCGCAGCCCGCCCTGGTGGACGGCCCGAGGCAGATGACCCCCTGCTCCAGCATGCACTTCTCGGGATCGATGTCGATCTCGTAGGGCATGTAGATCTTGTCGACCTTCTTGACGGTCCTCTTCCTGGCGCATTCGTCGCAAAGGGTCTTCTGGGAAGCGATCACCGCGCCCTTGGGGGGCAGCGGTGCGCCTTCCTTGACGTGCTTCTCGACGATGCCCAGGAACTCGTTGATCAAGTTGGTGGTCGGCGGGCATCCAGGCATGTAGTAGTCCACATCGATGACCTGGTCCAGGGTCATCACGGTGTCATAGAGAACCGGTATCTCGACCTCTCCCTCCGGAGCCTGCCAGTGCGGGGTAGGCAGCACCTTCTCCACGTTGTCGGAGGTGGGGGTGTGCCAGTACACGTACTCCAGGATGTCCTTCTTGTTGGTCACGTTGGCCAGTCCGGGAACTCCGCCGAAGCAGGCGCAGGAACCGAAGGAGACGATGAGGGCCGACTTCTGCCTGAGCAGCTTGGCCATGTGCTCGTTCTCGCTGTTCCTGATCGCCCCGTTTATGAGGGTGGCGGTGATGTATCCGTCGGGCATGGCCTCGATGTCCTTCACCTTGGCGTCCACAGCTATGGGCCAGAACGCGATGTCGGCGATCTCGGCGACGCCCAGGATCTTCTCGTCGATGTCCAACAGGGCGACGTCGCAGCCTCCGCATCCGGCAGCCCAATATTGTGCGATCCTTATCTTTGCCATATTTGTTCCTCCTTGGGTGTCAGATTTACTCCTCGTTGATGGGGTTCGGGCCCAGCTCGTTGATCCTCTGGTTGAACTCCTTGATGGTCTGCTGGAACTTCATCCCCTCAGATGCGGAGACCCACTCCAGCTTCAGGCGGTCTGGGTTGAATCCATACTGCTCCAACAGCACGCGGAGCAGGGCGATCCTCCTCCTGGTGCGGTAGTTCCCGCCGATGTAGTGACAGTCGGCGGGGTGGCAGCCCAGGACGAGCACGCCGTCGGCCCCCTTGGCGAAGGCCCTCAGGACGAACTCGGGGTCCACCCTGGCGGAGCACATGGTCCTGATCACACGGAAGTTGGTGGGCATCTGCAGGCGGGACACTCCGGCCAGGTCGGCCCCGGCGTAGGAGCACCAGTTGCAACAGAACACCAACAGGTTGGGTTCCCAGGCCCCGGCTTCCGCCGGAGCGCTCTGGGCTTGTGCTTCGTTGGACATTACTTTCCACCTCCGACCAGAGCGGCGTCGATCTGCGCCAGGATCTGGTTGTTCTTGAAGCCCTTCTGCTCCAGGGCTCCGGACGGGCAGGCGGCCACGCAGGTTCCGCAGCCCATGCACAGGCCTTCGTTGATGACGGCCTTGCGCTTCTCCGGGTTCGACGGGTCGCCGACGATGGTGAT
>JAKPZB010000024.1 GCA_029560215.1 Methanobacteriota archaeon
CCGGCCGTCCCAGCCCAGCAGGCGCATGACCGCGAAATCCAGGCCCTCCCGCCGGAGCAGGTTGTCCAGCTCGCTCTGCAGCACCTCGTTAGGGTTGCCTTCGGAGACGAGATCGGTGGACGATTCAGCCAGGAACATGAGCGCCTGGTTGCCCGGGCCCGGGTGGCCGCGGGCCATGGGCGGGTCGGCCACCGCCAGCACCAGGTCCTTGCCGTCCCTCAGGAAGGGGTGCAGCGACCAGGTCAGCTTGGCCGGGCGGCCCTGGACCTTCATCGAGAGCGTGACGAAAGATGGAAGGTCCGGCTGGACCAGCGCCTTGGCCACTTTCCGGATTTCCTCCTCGTCCCCGTGCAGCGCGAAGGAAAGGTCCTTGGACTCCAGGACGTCACGGTCCACCTCAAGGAACCTCTGGAAGGGCGAATTGGTGGTGACTATCTCGCCTTCCCGGGAATACACCATCACCAGGAGGTCGTGGTCCTGCAGCACGTCCAAGACCATGTCCAGGGTCAGCTCGCGCTTGTCGTCGTCCATCAGGAAGCCGATCAGGCTGGCCCCCACGATCTCCTCGCGCTCCTTGACCGGAGTGATGGAGACCATGAAGCGGGCCTCGCCTAGTTCCATGGCCAGGCGTTCGCGGTTGCTCCTTCCCCGCAGGCATTCCTGAAGGGCCGCCTCCATGGCCGGGGCGGTGCCGTTCTGCAGTAGCGAGACCAATGACGTGCCCAGGAGCCGGGACTCGTCCGTGGCCAGCAGCGCCTCCACCGTGCGGTTGTAGTACTTCAACCGGCCGTTGAGGTCCAGCGTGCAGATGATGGTCCGGCCTATGCGATCCCCTAAAGCCCCCTTGCCCTCTCCCGAGCTCATGCTGAACTATGCACCCCTGTTCCTTCAAGAACACTATCGATTGTTCGGTTATGAATTATTGCTTCTGAAGGTTAAGGTCGCGGAAGAACGAACGTCGTAAGCACCCTTCGTCGTTCGCAGATGTCGGATAAGAATATTTTTCCGCGTATTGAGTCGCTCAATGCTACTATAAAACGGTAAAAATGAAAATGTCCAGTATCGATGATACATAATATTTTGAAACGAATACATATCCATCGTCACTATGCTTATATGAATCGTAATCATTATATAGTACACCACAATTCCTTCGTTTCAGAGAGGACTCGCGCAAGGGACCCCCCCACTATTCTCCTCCTAAAGAATAGTAACATTCCACCTTGCATCCCTTGGCGGTCCTCTTTTTCTGTCACCTTCTTTATCTAGAGCGGCGACGTTCATCGTCCATGAACTCCCCCATGCGCCTGGGAGCCATGGCCACTCTCGGGGACCATGCGATCATCTCCGCCCTGAAGGTGGACTTCCTGGAGCTGTTGGTGCTGCCCGGCGACGGTATGTTACAAATTAAGGAATTTTGCGACGCCTTCGACGGCGAGCTGATCCTGCACGCGCCGGAGGAGCTCCCGGACGGAAGGCTGCTGGACCTGAGCTCCCTCGATCCGTCATGGAGGGAGGCGAGTGTTCGTCGTGTCAGGGAGGTCACCAAGGCCGGCGAGGATACCGCCCGGCCGGTGGTGATCCATCCGGGCGGCATAACCGAGACGCCGGTGCGCGACACCTCGGATATGCTGGCCGGCCTGCGCCGGTCGCTCGACTCGCTTCCCGATTACACGTGGATGGAGAACATGCCGCTGCACTACCATCACCGGGGGCGAACCCTCCGCTCGAACCTGATGCGCACCCCGGCGGAAATGAAAGAGGTGGACGATCTGGTGGCCGGTTTCACTGTGGACGTTTCGCACGCCTACCTGGGGGTGAGGGAGAACGGCAACGCTAACGTTCTAGCTATGTTCCGGGAGCTCGGGGAGGCCGTCCGCCACGTGCATCTTTCGGACGCCCGCCGTCCGGACGTGGAGGGCGTGATGATCGGCGATGGGGAGGTGGACATGTCCTTCTTCCCCTACCTGGGGGGATTGCCGGTGCTCCTGGAGGTTTGGGACGGGCATCTCAAAGGCGGGGCGGGTTTCCGCGAGGCGTTGAGGCGTATGCGGGGGCAATAGGCCAGCAAAACGAAGCATCGCCAGAATACCGATAACTACAAAAACTGCTACCGAGATAATAGGCGCCATCAGGGTGCTTGGATTGGACGACGGAGATTTCACCAAGGCTCGCTCGATGCTTTTTCCGAGGCAGGTTCTGGCGGGCCATGACGTCATAGGCACGGTGCCCGATTCCTGCAAGGAATTCGGCCTCAGCGGCACCGCTCTCATCGTCACCGGCGACAAGACCATGAAGGTGGCCGGCAACACGGTCCGGGACGGACTGACCGCCGCCGGTTACGAGGTCCAGGTCGTCAACGTCGGGGAGGCCACCAACGACAACCTGGATAAGGTCATGAAGGTCGCGCACGAGTGCAAGGCCGATTTCCTGCTGGGCGTCGGAGGAGGTTCCAAGATCGACCTGGCCAAGATGGCCGCGACCAACCTTTCCAAGGAGTTCCTTTCCATTCCCACTTCCGCTTCTCACGACGGCATCGCGTCCGGACGGGCCAGCATAAGGTCAGGCTCGGGGCCGATCTCGCACGAGGCGCGCGTCCCGTTAGCGGTTATCGCCGACACCGGGATCATCGTCAAATCGCCATACCGATTGTTGGCCGCGGGGTGCGCTGACGTCATTAGCAACGCCACCGCCCTGATGGACTGGGAGTTCGCCCGTAGGCTGCGCTACGAGGAGTTCTCCCGTTCGGCGTACGCGCTGGCCAGTTATACGGCGCAGACAATCATCGATAACGCTGATCTTATCCGGCCCAACCTGGAG
>JAKPZB010000025.1 GCA_029560215.1 Methanobacteriota archaeon
GAGGCCTTCAAAGTCTTCCAGATGTCGGACTACCACGTGGCGCAGTTCTACCGGCTCAAGCCCGAGCACCACGAGTTCCTGTACTGGTCGAGCGGCGGCCTGCGCCGCATCCTGCGCCCGCTCACGGACTGGCACACCTACTGGCTGGCCACCACCGATCCCAGGGAGCGGGCCGTCCGGGAGCAGGTCAAGGAGCTCTGTGGCGGCGACGTGCGCGAGACCGTCGAGACCTGCGTCCGGGTGACGGCCGGCGCCCGAACCCGCGACGAGCGGCTGCAGGCCCTGGCGGAGTATCTCGAAGGGCGCCGGGAGCGCACTTCCCGCTTGAAGAAAAGCAAACCGATCCTGGTTTAGGAGGGGTTATGAAACGTTTTCTGCTTCCATTGATTCTGGCGTTGTCTGTCTCGCCGTCGTTCGCATTCATTTTCCACGATCCGGGCGCTTACACCCAGCGGGCCGCCCAGATCCTCCAGCACATGGGCAAGTGGAATGAAGGCATCGGCAAGTTGAGCACCCAGATCCAGAAGTTCCAGGAGTACCAACAGACCTTCAACCGCTACTACGGCACCATCAACTCCATCTACCGGAAGGTCTCCCACGTCTCCTGGTCGAACCTCCTCAACACCGCCCAAAGCGTCTACGGCGACGCCCAGCGGCTCTACGACCTGCTGCCGGGCACCGAAGACTACGAGTACCTGGAGAGCATCGACTACCTGACCGCCAATCCCCTGTACGAGCAGAACCCCGACTACCGCCACTACGTGGACGAGCTCATCACCCGGCACGAAACTCTCGTCTCCAACCTCGACCGGCTCCAGGAGCAGCTAGAGTCCATCCGCTCGGTGCAGCGGGACCGCCTGGGCAAGTTCGACGTGTACGAAGCGGCCAACGAGGCCATGTCGGCCGGCACCGGCGAGGCCTCCATCACCGAGCAGATGGCCTTGCTCAACGCCATCTCCTTGGAGCAGGCCCGCGAGAACCACGAGATCGCTTCCATGATCCGGATGATGCTGGAGCAGCAGTTGGAGCTGGAGCGCGAATCGGTCAACCAGGTCAACCGCCAGGGGGAGCTGAACCGCAACCGGGCGGCCAACACCGATCAGATCCAGAGATCCGTCGGTGCAAGTGGAAGGTAGCTAGCGATGCCGGAGAACACCTTCGCCCTGGGCACGCTGATCCAGATCATCTGGGCGGCTCTGCATGGCAGCC